>JALRCC010000084.1 GCA_023257495.1 Rugosibacter sp.
GGCCAATTGAATCGTGAGTAAACACAAAAATCGACCGCTGCTTCATCAGCGCGGCCATACGCAAGGCATTGCGCGCGTATTCCGAAAACATCAAAAACGTGCCGCCGTAGGGGATAAAGCCGCCATGCAACGCCAAACCATTCACGATGGCCGCCATGCCAAACTCACGCACACCATAGTGAATGTAGTTGCCCTGACCTGCCCGGGTTACCCCTTTGGAGCCTGACCAGTTGGTGAGATTCGACCCCGTGAGGTCTGCCGAACCACCGAGCAGCTCCGGCAGCTTGGGCGCAAAAGCTTCGATGCTGTTTTGCGAGGCCTTGCGCGTAGCAATGGTTTCGGCTTTGTCGTTGAGTTTTTCCAGCACGGCCACCACGTGCGCATCCCAGTCGGCGGGTAAATCACCGGCCAGGCGGCGGGTAAATTCAGCTGCCAGCTCAGGGTAAGCCTTGGCATAGGCATCAAACCCTTGCTGCCAGTCAGCTTCTACTGCTGCGCCGGTTTTTTTGGCATCCCATGCGGCATAAATATCCGCTGGAATTTCAAACGGCGCATGCGGCCAGCCCAAGGCCGCACGCGCAGCAGCAATTTCCACATCGCCTAGCGGCGCGCCATGCACATCATGACCACCTTGCTTGTTGGGCGCGCCTTTGCCAATCACGGTCTTGCAACAGATCAGCGTTGGCCGCTGACTATCCGCCTTTGCCTGGCCTATAGCCGCATCAATCGCCGCTGAATCATGCCCATCGACACCGCTGATCACCTGCCAGCCGTAAGCCTGAAACCGCTCGGGAATATTTTCGGTAAACCAGCCTTCGACATGGCCATCGATAGAAATGCCGTTGTCGTCCCAGAACACGATCAGCTTGGATAAACCCCACGTGCCCGCCAGCGAACACACTTCATGCGAAATGCCTTCCATGAGGCAGCCATCCCCCAGAAAAACATAGGTATGGTGATCAACCATCGTATGGCCGGGGCGATTGAATTCATTCGCCAGCAGCTTTTCAGCCAGCGCCATGCCCACCGCATTGGCAATACCCTGCCCCAGCGGGCCGGTCGTCGTTTCCACGCCAGGGGTGTAACCAAATTCGGGATGTCCGGGCGTTTTGCTGTGTAACTGGCGAAACTGTTTCAAATCATCCAGCGAAACGTCATATCCCGTGAGATGCAGCAAGGCATACAACAGCATGGAGGCATGTCCATTGGACAACACAAACCGGTCGCGGCCTGCCCAGTGCGGGTTCGCCGGATTGTGGCGCAGATGACGCCGCCAGAGCACCTCGGCAATATCCGCCATCCCCATGGGCGCACCCGGATGGCCGGAATTCGCTTTTTGCACGGCATCCATCGCCAGCGCGCGAATCGCATGAGACAAGGGTAAAGCAGAGGAGGATGCAGCAGAAGACAAGGCAGCAGACGGCATAGTGGTAGTCATCAGAAAAAGACCGGGAGGCAAAGCGCCTTCCTGAAAACTCGCTATTATCGACCAAACTAGGGGTTTAATGCTAGTAGCTGGCGCAGCCAACCAGCCAATCTGGTCACTGGCATGTGCAAAACCCGCAAAGACGGGGTTTGCCAACTATTTGCCAACTATTTGCCAACTATTTTTCAGCTGTATTTCAGCCGCACGCCAGTTTTATCCCCGCTGTAACCCGTTTTTGCTTACTGAATCACTCCACAAAACAAACGCGGGCCACCACCGCCTAACGGTGCCGGGTGATCTGCATGATTGTCTCCCCCCGCGTGGATCATCAGCGCACGGCCTTTGACGTCGGCGATCTTGAGCCTGGGTGCCAATACGGGATTATTTGCATTGCCCGTGGCATCCACAAAAAGCACAGGCAGATCACCCAGATGCCCATCGCCCCAGGGCAAGCCATGATGCTTACTCGCCGCCGGATCATAATGCCCACCCGCTGCCAGGGCAGGCACCATCTTCCCGTCTTTTTCCTTGGGCCCGCAGCTCGCGTTTTCATGCACATGAAACCCATGCGCACCCGGTGGCAACCCCGTCAATGTCGGGCTAAATACCACACCATAAGGTGACTCACTAACAATGATCTGCCCAACCTGCGCGCCAACACCCTGCTCATCCACCTTGCTCATGGACACGGTGATATCAGCGTGCGCCCCCAAAGAAAAACACCACGTAAAAGCTGCTAAAAACAAGGCGGAACATGATTTCATTTTGCCTCCTGCGCTAAAAATATCGTGTTAACGAGAAAAAACCTTGCAGGCCAAAACTGGATTATCAGCCTGCAAAACCATAAAAAACCAAGGTCACCTACAGTTTATTTTTCCTGACACCTGCCGCAGGTTGGACGCTCGCCAAAACAAAGGTGACTTCCGTCATTACACACCATTCTGCCACCTTGCCTTTATTCACCGCAACTTTGAGTCTTTTACCCAGACATCCTGAATGCCAAGAATCGTCTCAGACGCCCGCGCAATGCCGAAAAAAATGGCCTGACAGATTGCGCCTACCGCAAGACGATTGGGCACCGTATCCCCAACGCCGACTTTTAAGGTAATTGACATAGCGCATCCAGAACTTCACGAACCACCTCGCATTTTTTGCTCAATAGACCGAAGCGTATTTTGTATTTCACGCTCTTTAAGCTCTGGATCAATATCCTGAATGTACTCAATGGCAGAAAAATCATCGCCACGTTTCCGATTCTGCGGTGGTTCAAGTGCCTCAATGAGGAGCGCTTCCAGTGTTGCAACAAGCGCCGCAAGTGAAGTATTAAGGACGGTTTCCCTGAGGTCGCCCGCTTGAGTTACGTCAAGTAAACCGAACCATGAAAACCGGTTCCAGCGACTACCCAGACGGTCAACGGTATGCTCAAAAAGGCGCTTACCCAGTGGGCGGTCAATTGTTCGTCCCACATACACTACCGTATGGTGATCATAAAGTATGTAAATACCCTTCTGTTTACCAAAATCAACCGGCTTGGAAAGAGCCTGCTGTTTTCCGTACATCTTTGCGTCATTACGCCATACAACAAGATCACGCTGCCAATACATACCGAATGAGTGAATAATTGAGTCAGAGGACTCCACATCTATTTCGGCGAGTGTTTCCCGGGTCTTTTGTTTCACGACTGAAGGTGCATCAAGAACAATTGCGGTTATCGGTGAATGCTTGAGCGCAAATGTACCTTTGCCAACACGCATAAATGGTGACTTATCCCCATCATGCTTTATAGACGATGCCAGCTGTGCATTGACTGTTGCCGCAGGGGTAGCGCCGTCAGTCTCATAGTAGCCACGGGATAAGATTTGCTCGGAAATTGCTGTGTAATGCAGTGGTGCAGATGACTCTGCGAGTACTTTTTTAATCGCGTCTTTCCACGACTTCTCCATTGATACCCCCAAAAGAATCTACCGGATCCGGTAAGCACTATGGAAACACTGAACAAGGTGTGAACGATTTTTCTATTGAGATGTCTGATGGGAAGATTGATTCACTGAAGGAACGAGAATGAAGCAAATGACGCTGGCGGCAGGGATGGGCTTCGAGAAACACGCGAGACTGA
>JALRCC010000048.1 GCA_023257495.1 Rugosibacter sp.
CAGGTCGCGCAGGCGTGCATCATCATCCACCATCAGGATTCTCGCTTGCGAGCCGGGCTTGCGCCGGGAAAGGACGATGGGTGGGTTATTTGTCGTGTCCATGGCGCTATGGTAACGTCCTTCCCGCATTCAAAGATTTGCATCCCTGCCGGAATTACAAAGCTTTACAAAGTTTTGAGCGGCCTTTGCCCAATCATGCGCCAGAACCCACGTACACTGTCGGCTATGCCAGAAAAAGCCTTCACCACTGCCTTCAAATCCGCATGCAAATGGATGCTCCTGCCCGTGCTCGTGCTCTTGCACGCAAGCGCCGCAGCCGAAGCTCAAGGCAAACCCGAAAATCGCCCCAAGCACGAAATGGCACCGGCCTCTGCCAGCGAGCCACGCCCACGCAATGACGATACCCGACCGCGAAACGAGGACGGCGAGCGCCGTCCATCGCGTTTGTCACCAGAGGAACGCAAAGCCCTGCGGCAGCAGATCAACGAAGCGGGTCAGGACCTCTACCATCCCAGACGGCCCTGACAGTGCCGGCCCGAGCTTTGCCCAAATGAGCATTCTGGTGGTATACTTCGCGCCTTCGCGGCTGTAGCTCAGCTGGATAGAGTACTTGGCTACGAACCAAGGGGTCGTGGGTTCGATTCCTGCCAGCCGCGCCAGCATTCAGCATCAAACGAACGGCCCAGCGCCAAAAACGCTGGGCCGTTTTCTTTTCTGGTCCGATATTCCGTGCCGACTACGCAGCGCCCCTTGCGCCGGTCTTCAAGCGCAGCGGGCATGCGCGTGCCTAGCTTGCCGACAGCAGCCGGATGACTTCGTCTTCCTCGACTTGCGGAAAATGTCGGTAAAACTGGCCAACACTTCTGAAGTTGTGCGGCACTTGCAGGCAGATCATTTCATCAGCCAGTTGTGACACTTTGTCCAGCGTGTCTGCCGGTGCTACGGGTATCGCGCAGATCAGTTTGGCAGGCTCCTGGGCTCGTATCGCATGCAGTGCTGCGATCATGGTCGCGCCCGTGGCAAGACCATCATCAATGATGATGACTATCCGTCCCTTGATGGCAGCGGGTTTTTGGCCGGGTTTGAGACGTGCGCGCCGATGTTTCAGGCTATCGAGCTGTCTTTCCTTTTCTTGTTCGAGGTAGGCGGGGTTGATGCCGTCACTCGCTGCTGCGGGAGAGATATAAACCCATCCGCTTTCGTCAACCGAGCCTATTGCATATTCCGGATCCATGGGCGCGCATAGTTTGTGCGTGAGCACAATATCGAGTTCCCCATCAAGCAAACTTGCCACCACGCTTCCCATCGGTACTGCGCCTCGAGGTATGGCAAGTACCAGCACATGCTGACCCTTGTATCGAATGAGCTCTTGCGCCAGCAATTCCGCTGCCTGCTCGCGCGAGGAGAAGAGCTGCGCATGGTTCATCATGATCTTCCATTGACGAGGGGTAGGCGATGGTGCCGCTGCAGACATCGGCAGTTAAAGCAGGGAACAAGCTTTCAAATTATCAGCCCTTATGGATCAGGGTTTGTGTTGAAGCAAAGACCTGCTCGGTTGCTTGGTTAGGCTGTGAGGACGGATGTGCTTTTTCTCCTTAAAGGTCTTGCCATGAAAACACCTCAAGGATCGCCTCCAGGCTTTCACCCAGGGCGCCATCTGGAAATTTTCGATGGTGCTGTCATGGACCCGTTTCAGCAACGCGGCAAATATGCCGAACCAACGGTATGCAGCGATTGCGGCGCTATTTATCGACAAGGTCGGTGGCAGTGGTCATCTGTGCCCCCACAGGTTCAGGCAAATAAAGAAAGATGTCCCGCCTGCGCGCGTATCCAAGAGGCCATGCCGGCGGGTTATCTGACGATCAAGGGTCGGTTTGCGAAAGATCATCATGACGAGCTGATGCAGCTCATACGTCACCACGAACAGCATGAAAAATCCGAACATCCTTTGCAGCGCATCATGGAAATCGACGAGCGGCCCGATGTCTGGGTCATCACGACCACCGATATTCATCTGGCACGTGGACTGGGTGAGGCACTCGAACATGCCTACCGCGGGACGCTGGGCTTTCACTACAACAAAGATGATTACCTGTTGCGAGTGTCGTGGGAGCGCTGACATGATGCCATGTGAGTTTTCGCATCGCCTCATGCTATGACATCCGATTATTGATGTCGCGAACTCTCAAGTGCCTCGTCCTCGCGATCGGGTCTGGCTTCGGTGGCCCGGTGCGTATTCCTGCTTATTCCTGCTTGTCTTCAAACGATCTGGCGAAGGCGTCAGTGAATGAACTCAGTTGCTCGCGCGGTAAATGCTCAATACCTCCCGCTGCCGCTCGCCCGCTGCCGCCAAACAGGGCGCATAAAT
>JALRCC010000275.1 GCA_023257495.1 Rugosibacter sp.
ATGTCACCACTTCAAAGAAATTGGGCGGGATGGTAGCCTCGTAATAAAAGGTGCCACGGGGAATATTTTCACCGGCCCAGACAATCGGCGGCACATTACCCCGAATCGTTGATGCTTCATACACGCCACACTGGAATTCATTTCTGTTCCCCGAAGGGTCGAAAAAGTAGGTTGTCGTCACCCCACCAATCCCGTGCCGGCTTAAACCATAGCCCAGCGTGGCAATTTTCCTGTGCTTCAACATATCCACGCGACGAATCACATCGGCCCGGTCATTCACATAAAACGCAATGTGGTGCAAACCATTCGGCGGGCCCGGCGCAAAGGCGAGATTATGGATCGTACTGCTGGTGGTTAAAAAGAAAGCGGATCGACTACCATCGGGTGCCAAGATGGTTTCTGTCAGATTAAAGTCCAGTGCCTCTACCAAGAACTTAACTGTTTTATCGCAATCATTGCCAGCTAACAGGGCATGATCCAGATGCGTCACCGGCGTAACACCTTCGATCTGCGCTAGAACAATGTCCGGATTGTGCATCCCGTAGCTATAGCCCAACCTGTCGGAATGATAAAAAAGATTTAACACATGTCCTGATGGCAAAGTGATCATGACCCCCTCCCCCTGTCCCATCACCTCCTCATCCGCACTACGCCATGTTACCAGGCCCCAATCGCTGGCGACGGCTTCCGCTTCTGCCAGATCAGTAATGTCATTCACCTTGAAGCCGACATGATGCAGACCCGCTCGATCTGCCGCATTCAGGATAAGACAGTGATGGTCCTGAGACTCAGGTGCTTGCAAATACACCTGCCCAGAGCGTCGTCCCGTGACTCTTAAACCGACCACCTCGGTGTAATGTTTCTCGCTGGCAACCATATCCAGCGCATAAATACTCATATAGCTCAAACGCGTGACAGCCATGGCAATCTCCTCTTTTTATAGCTTCTTAAAAAATGAGTAGTTCAGGGTATTCAGAGGCAAAGCAGATTGCGTTGACTTGCATCAAGACATGACCACTTTGCAGAGGAGTTCGCATACACCCTAAGCCTTGCAAAAACGATCTGCGCGCCGTCTCACCAGCGCCGACTTTTTACACGTGACAAACAATGCCTTGCCACAGCTTGCCACCAAGCGTCGTGGCATTGACAAGGCCCCACACACCAAATGCCACAACCAGCAAGCCACTACCGAAACGTAACGCACGTCCCTGAATAGCGCGGCGAAAGCGCACCAGCAAAAGTCCCGCCAGCATGAGATTGGGCAGCGTACCAAGTCCGAAGGCAAGCATGATCAACGCACCTCGCACCGAGCTTCCGGAAAGCAGCGTCAGCGCCAGCACGCTATACACCAGCCCACAGGGTAGCCAGCCCCACAACATACCCAGCGGCAGGGCTTGCGCTACTCCGCGCACAGGTAAAAAACGCCGTGTCAATGGCTGCACGCGTCGCCACAACCATTGGCCGGCATGTTCAACAAAAGCCAGCGTTTGGGTCATTCCCGTGAGATATAGGCCGAGGCCAATCAGCATCAAGTTGGCGGCAACATAAAGTGTCATCTGCACTGGTAGCCAATGCTCAAGTAACAGCCCAAGGCTGCCCACTGCACCCATCAACGCCCCTGCAATCATGTAGCTGCCAATACGACCGAAGTTATAGGCCAGATGGATTGACCAGGGTGTTTTTTGGCGGGGAATTTGCACCGTCAGTGCAGAAACGATACCACCGCACATACCCGCGCAGTGCACTCCACCAAGCAGCCCCACGAGAAATACCGCAAAAAAACCAGTGTCATACATCGGATATCTGGCGCTGCCCTGTCTTGTACGTGATCAAATCACTTTCGAGTAGCGAATACGTTCTCGATCAAAACGCAAGTAGCGATCAAACACCATGGCAATGGCCCGCACCAGCAGACGACCCGCGGGATTCACAGTAATCCATTGGTCAGTCACTGTGACCAAGCCTTCTTTTTCCATCACTGCCAGATCGGCTAATTCTGTTGCGAAATAGGATTTGAAATTGATCAAGTGGGCAATCTCGAAAGATTCAATCGGCAAGGTGAATTGGCACATCAGTGCCTGAATGATACTGCGTCGCAATAAATCATCGGGGGTTAATTGAATCCCGCGCAGCACTGGCAGCATACCGCGATCCAGACGATCATAATAATCGTTCAGGGTACGCACGTTTTGCACATAAGTGGGACCTATCTTGCCAATAGCAGAGACCCCACAGGCGATCAAGTCTGCTTCAGCATGTGTTGAATAGCCCTGAAAATTTCGATGCAAACGCCCCTGACGCTGAGCAATGGCCAGTTCATCTGCGGGTTTGGCGAAATGATCCATGCCAATGAACACATACCCGGCATCAGTCAGGCGGCGAATCGCCAGTTGCAGAATCTGCAAACGCGCATCCGCCGTGGGCAAGTCGGCCTCATTGATACTACGCTGCGGCCTGGCCAGATTCGGCACATGGGCATAGTTATAAATTGAGATACGATCCGGGTCGAGTTTGATCACTTCATCCAGTGTGTGATTAAAACCAATCACATTCTGCTTAGGCAGACCATAGATCAGATCCACCGCGAGAGACTTAAAACCGCAATCACGCGCTGCATCCATGACGCGCCTGGTTTCTTCCAGGCTTTGGATGCGGTTAACCGCTTGCTGCACCTCCGGCGCAAAATCCTGCACGCCGATGCTCATACGGTTAAAACCAAGCTCAGCCAGCAGTGCGATAGTAGTCTCTTTGACTTTGCGTGGATCAATCTCGATCGAATACTCGCCCTCGGGTAGCAACTGGAAACGGCTACGAATCATATCCATCAGCTGGCGCATCTCATCATCTGCAAGAAAGCTTGGCGAGCCACCACCCCAGTGCATCTGGGTCGCCTCGCGCGTGCCACCGAGTGCCGCCAGCGCCAGATCCATCTCCTTGCCTAGGTAGACAAGATACTTAGCCGAGCGACCGTGATCTTTCGTAATGATTTTGTTGCAGGCGCAGTAGTAGCAGATTGTTGGACAAAACGGAATATGGACATACAGCGACAGGGGACGACTAGGAACCACCACGCCCCTTTGCCCCAACCAATGCACATAGTGATCAGCTGTAAAGGCTTCGACAAAACGGTCAGCAGTCGGGTAAGATGTGTATCTTGGACCGTTCACATCGAAGCGTTGGATCAGTCGACTGTCAAAAACGATTTCCTGATCATTCATGGGCTGTGAAGGATACATAAGGGTGCACGCCCTTCATGTTGCCGCAATTTTGCAGAGGCCAAGTTGATCAAGGTCAACAACAATGAGGATTGGAGTGCTGCTTTGACAACGTGTTTTAATCATGAATGAAATTAACAAATTTCAATCGGCCTGTTCGCAATGCAATTTGCAGGAACTCTGCTTACCCGTTGGGCTTTCAGAGGCTGAACTTTCCCTGGTGGATAGTCTGGTGGATGAACGAAGAAAAATTGCGCGTGGCGAGGCGATTTTTCGCTCTGGCGACCGTTTCACGGCGATTTATGCGGTAAAACTCGGTTTTTTCAAAACCGAAGTATTGTCTGAAGATGGTCGCCATCAGGTCACCAGCTTCTATATGGCGGGCGAAGTGCTGGGCATGGACGGCATTAGCGCAGAAATTCACCATTGTGATGCAATTGCGCTTGAAGATAGCGAAGTCTGTCTGATTCCATTTCATGAACTGGAAATGATTTCAGTGCAGGTTCCCACCATGCAACGTCACTTGCATCGAGTCATGAGCCGCGAGATTGTTCGCGATCAGGGAATGATGATGATGTTAGGCGCGATGCGTGCGGAAGAACGGGTGATTGCATTTTTACTCAACCTGTCTCAACGGTATGCAGCTCGGGGCTATGCCTCCACAGATTTCAATCTGCGCATGACACGTGAGGAAATTGGCTCTTATCTTGGCTTAAAGCTGGAAACCGTCAGCCGTGCGTTTTCCCATCTGCAGGAGGAAGGAGTGCTTCAGGTAGAGAAAAAACATATCCGGCTTGTAGATACTGTCAGACTTAAAAAAATGCTATCTCAGGACAGACTCTAGCCGCTAATGTAAAAGACACCAATCTACTCAAAAATCATGTGCAAAGGTCGGTAGGCAGGTAGTTGGTGTTCTGCAGTTTCTTGTGAAATTATGCCCCCCGATCAGCATCATCAGGTTTTTTTGCGGTACGAAGAAGATAGCAAGTCACCGCACTGGAAGCGGCACAAATCGCCCAAAAGCAAAAAAAACCAATGGAATAAGTGGCAAGACTGGAAAAGTGAACGGGTTCGCCAAGCAAATAGAGCTCACGTGGATCGATCAATGTAAAAAAAACCCCCTCAGCAATACCGGCAACCAAAAAAGATGGCCATAGGACGGATAGGATATTTTGCATTGCATCTCCCCTGTATGGAATCAAGCATTGTTTTGATTATGCTCACATGACAAGCTTACCATCGTCGCCAAGACTACCCGTTTGATTAATTGGTTTTTTCAGAAGAACCAATGATTGTTTCACCATTGGCTGGCAAGACGATATTACCTAACAAACGCCAGGTTTTCTTGTCATCCTCAAGTAAAACGAGCCAGTGACCGGCAACCGGCAAATGAATCGCATCACTTCGATAACCATCGCCAGTTCGCCGCAACTGAAATGTCTGATCCAGCCCTGCTCGCGTAGGATGGGAAATGCTGACCAGCAGTAGAGATGGCAACACAAAGCCAGGGGCAGTTGCCTGCAGGCGAATAAAAAGCCCACGGTCTGCGAGACGGACACCTGCCGTCAATCCGGATTTTCTCGCTTGCTCGCTACTAATCAACGTTTGATTGATTGCCAATCCTTTTTTGTAATAATCCGCCGTTACCAAGCCATCATCCGTTTTAACCGCAATCCACGCGGTGGCCAGTGCCGCAACCACTACGACGAAAGGACCAACCATCAGTATCCAAGGCCACGGTTCCCGATACCATGGCCGACTATGTGAAACACTCTGTAGTCTGGTCATAGCTGAAGAAAAGTCGCTTTTTCTCGCACGGCAGTATTTTCATCTGCCATCGCTTTCACATCGAAGTAAATCACGTTGGAACCCTTCTTCCCACTTTCAGGCGGCACGCGCACTTGAACCGTAAAAGTCTGATCACCCGCAGGTGGTACTTCAATGATGCGATCACCGACCATGTCAATCTCTGGCAGACCACTCACTGTAATTGCGTAGCGGTGCGCAGCCTCGGATACATTCATTACATGCAGCCGGTAAACATTCTCGATCATGCCACCTTCCACTTCACGTGCCAGCACGGCGCGATCACGAATGACATCCACACGTAGTGTCGGCTTAGTGACAATTCCCCAGATAAAAGCAGCAATAATCGTCCATAAAATCGCTGCATAAACCAGCACGCGTGGCCGAATGACGTGGCGAATAATCTCTTCCCAGCCCCATTTGGCCGCAATCGCATGCTCGGTCGAGTAGCGAATCAGCCCCTTTGGGGTACCCATTTTCTCCATGACCTGATCGCACGCATCAATGCAGGCAGCACAACCTATACACTCATATTGCAGCCCTTTACGGATATCAATGCCTGTCGGGCACACCTGGACGCAAATGCTGCAATCAACGCAATCCCCTTTACCTTGTGTTTTGTATGCTTCGCCTTTTTTATGGGGTCCTCTTGGCTCTCCTCGCGCAGCATCATAGGTAATGGTCAAGGTATCCGGGTCAAACATGACTCCTTGAAATCGTGCGTACGGGCACATGTATTTGCATACCTGCTCCCGCAAGTGCCCGGCAAATACATAGGTGAAAGATCCATAAAAAATAATCCAGAAAGTCTCCCAGGGTCCCAGTGAATAGTTAAACACCGACCCCCACAACGCCTTTATAGGCGTGAAATAACCGACAAAAGTAAACCCCGTCCATAGAGCCAAGAGACCCCAAGCACCATATTTGGAAGCACGCAAAAAGAGTTTCTTCATGGAGATTGCATTGGCATCCAGTTTGATACGCGCCGCACGATCGCCTTCTATCTTGCGCTCAATCCAAAGAAATATTTCGGTATACACCGTCTGTGGACAGGCATAGCCACACCACAAGCGCCCCCCAACAGCAGTAAACAAAAAGAGGGAATACGCAGAGATAATAAGCAGAACAGCCAGGTAGATGACATCCTGTGGCCAGAAAACCAGTCCAAAAATATAGAATTTTCGAGCTGTCAGATCAAACAGAACCGCTTGCCTACCATTCCACGGGAGCCAACACAAACCGTAGAACAGCACTTGTGTCAGCCATACCATCAGCCAACGCGACGTGGCATAAACTCCCGTAACCGAGCGCGGATAGACTTTTTCATGTACCTGATACAGGCTTTGCTCAACAAAGACTACTGGTTTGGACGTAGCTGCCAATGGTGTAGCCATGGTTAATATTTTCAGGAAACCAACATTAAGATTAAGAAACTGTGTGCATTCACTGTTTGCATTCAGCAAAAAATCGAAAAATAAACATTACTCAATGAGCCGAACCCAAGGAACAGACTGTCAGCGTGTTTCCGCTGTCGTTACAGGGACGTCCTGACCACCTCCCAGTCCATAGACATACGCCGTCAGCAAATGCACCTTGGCTTCACCCAGAAAATCTCCAAAAGCAGGCATTTGATTGACTCGCCCCTTACTGATAGTTTCGATAATGGTGGCTTCTGAACTACCATAAAGCCACACTTTGTCTGAAAGGTTAGGTGCCAATCCAACATTGCCCGTGCCATCTGCCCCGTGACAGGCCGCACAAGCAGCGCCAAACAGTGGCTTGCCTCGATGAACTCGCAGGGAGTCGGCCGCAAGACCAGACAGGGATCGCACATAGTGAGCAAGATCCTTGATCTCATCCTCGGTTAAATCAGGTTTAACGCCCTTGGCTGGCATCAGCGCATTCCTCCCTTGCGCAATCGTTTCTTTAATGCGCTCCGGGGATCCACCAAACAACCAGTCTTTGTCAGTGAGGTTGGGGAAACCCTTGGTACCCCGTGCATCTGACCCGTGACATTGGGCACAGTAAGTTAAAAACAGTCGCTGCCCCATCTCTCTGGCTTCCGGGTTAACTGCGACCACGCGAATATCCTGTTTCAAATACTTTTGAAAAATTGGGTCATACTGGTCGTTCGCTTTTTTCATTTCATTATCGTATTGCCCGGCAGAAGTCCATTGGTATTGCCCTTTAAAACTGCCTAAACCGGGATACATGGTCAAGTAGAACAGTGCGAATACCACCGTCAAATAAAACAACCAACGCCACCAGTTCGGTAGCGGATTACTAAACTCTTCCAGGGTTTCGTCCCAGACGTGTCCGGTGGTTTTTCCCTCAACGTGCTTGGCCGAGCTTTGCATCCAGAGAAAAAGGGCGCAACCAAGAATGCTGATGACGGTAACAACGGCAATATAGATATTCCAGGCACCACTCACAAAATCGCTCATGATATTTTCTTTTCCTTTTTCTCGTTTCTCTGCGCAGCCATCGCCACACCTGGTGTTAACGGCTTGTCGTCATCAAGGGGTAACCTGGCAGCTTCGGCATAACCTGCTTTACGACGATCTGAATAGGCCCACCAAACGATGCCAACAAAGACCAGAAACAACAGCACCGTAAATGTAGAGCGCAAGTCATTGATGTTCATTTGGCACCTCCACTCAACGAACCTGCTTGATTGCCGTCCCCATACCCTGCAGGTAAGCAATCAAGGCATCAAGCTCAGTTTTACCCTCGAGCGCCTTTTTCGCGCCAGCAATCTCACCATCGGAATAGGGCACCCCAACAGCTCGCAATGCTTTCATCTTGGCCTCAATGTCGCTATCACTAAGCGGTCGATCCAGCCAGAAATAAGCAGGCATATTCGACTCAGGCACAACATCGCGCGGATTGAGCAAGTGTGTCCTGTGCCACAAGTCAGAATACCGACCACCGACGCGCGCAAGATCGGGACCAGTACGCTTTGAGCCCCATTGAAAAGGGTGGTCGTAGATAAACTCACCCGCCACCGAATAATGGCCATAGCGCTCGGTCTCTGCACGAAACGGACGGATCATCTGCGAGTGGCAGTTATAGCAACCCTCGCGAATGTAAATATCGCGCCCGGAAAGCCGTAGCGGATCATATGGCTTAACTAATTCATTAGCCGGTAAAGTCGTGGATTTCTGAAAAAACAACGGCACGATCTCCAATAGCCCCGCCACACTGATGGTAAGCACGGTCAGCACAATTAATAAACCTGTTTTTCTCTCGATCTTGTCATGCGTCAACATAGCGTAGAACTCCTGTTTTTCCGTGATGGGCTTTAAGTTTGCTTAATGGGCTATCGCGGCCTTAAGAACTGGCGCATCGATTGCTTGCCCACCCGCCATCGTCTTGAACACGTTCCAAGCCATAACCAGCATGCCTGTCAGAAACAGCACACCACCAAGCAAACGGATGCTCCAGAAGGGATAAGTCGCCTTGACTGACTCAACGAACGAGTAGGTCAACGTACCATCAGGGTTGATCGCACGCCACATCAAACCTTGCATGACTCCTGCAATCCACATCGAAGCGATGTAGAGCACAATGCCGATGGTAGCAATCCAGAAATGGGTTTCGACAGCTTTCATGCTGTACATCTGCGCTTTGCCATACAGACGCGGTAGCAGATAGTAAATCGACCCAATCGAAATCATGGCCACCCAGCCTAATGCACCGGAATGCACATGGCCGATAGTCCAGTCGGTATAGTGCGACAGCGCATTGACAGTCTTGATTGACATCATCGGGCCTTCAAAGGTCGACATGCCATAAAAAGAAAGCGACGTAATCAAGAACTTCAGAATCGGATCATCACGCAATTTATGCCATGCGCCTGACAAGGTCATGATCCCATTGATCATGCCGCCCCATGAAGGTGCCAGCAGGATCAGCGAAAACACCATGCCGATGCTTTGCGTCCAGTCAGGTAACGCGGTGTAATGCAAGTGGTGCGGACCCGCCCACATGTAAGTAAAGATCAGCGCCCAGAAGTGCACCACGGAAAGGCGGTAGGAATATATTGGCCGCTCCGCTTGTTTGGGCACAAAGTAGTACATCATGCCCAGAAAGCCCGCAGTGAGAAAGAATCCCACGGCATTGTGCCCATACCACCATTGCACCATCGCATCTTGCACGCCTGCGTAAGCAGAGTAAGACTTCATCGGGAACAGACTGACTGGAACTGCCGCATTATTGACCAAGTGCAAAAGTGCTACCGCCAGAATAAAAGCCCCATAAAACCAGTTAGCAACGTAAATATGAGAAACCGTACGTTTGGCGATAGTGCCAAAAAAAACTACGGCATAAGACACCCACACCAGCGTGATCAGAATGTCGATCGGCCATTCCAGCTCGGCATATTCTTTTGCCTGGGTCATACCCATCGGCAACGTGACAGCAGCAAGAACAATGACCAATTGCCAGCCCCAGAACGTAAAAGCCGCCAGCCTTGGCGCAAATAACGGTGCATGACTGGTGCGCTGCACAACGAAATAAGACGTGGCAAACAGGGCACAGCCACCAAACGCAAAAATAACTGCATTGGTATGCAATGGCCTTAAGCGGCCATAGCTCAGATACTCATTGAGATTGAGTTCGGGCCAGACCAACTGGGCGGCAATAATGACCCCAACCAGCATGCCGACAATACCCCAGATAACTGTCATCACGGTAAATTGGCGCACAACCCTGTAGTGATAAGTTGTCGGCGACTGCGTCATATATATGTACCCCTTACCCGAAAAATAGAAAATAACACTACCTGCTTTAATCAGACCAGTAACTCAAAAAACCACGTGGCCCTAGCTTACGTGATAGCAGGTCAAGGACTCATTGACTTAGATCAAACAATGCTGCATTGCAGCTATAAATTTACCACGCCATGCGCCACGATGGCCAGACCCATGATAATCATTTCGCGGTTTTGAATAGCCTTATACCTATGAAACACCCTCTGAATTGCTTGAATCCCCTTTTGGGTGTTGATTGTCCCTCGGGGTGTCATCATCATCCATCAACAACCGGTAACCCGGACCTTCAAGATCATCAAACTGACCGCTTTTCAACGACCACCAGAAAATGACGGCTATGACAAATACCAACAATAGAGACAAAGGAATCAGCAGGTAAAGAATGTCCAAGCTTATCTCCCGCGTTGCAGGCGTAAGGCATTGAGCACGACCATCAGGGAGCTGGCCGACATGCCTATCCCTGCCATCCACGGGGTTACCCAACCTGCCATGGCAAGGGGAATAGCGACCAGATTATAGGTAAAGGCCCAGATCAGGTTTTGCCTTACGATACGCACGGTTTTGCGTGCCAGCGCCACCCCGGAGGCCAGCGCCGCCAACTGATTGCCTAGCAGTACGATATCTGCCTGCGCTCGCGCCAGATCAGCACCACTGCCCATGGCAATGGATACCTGAGCTTTTGCCAGCACCGGCGCATCATTGACGCCATCACCCACCATGGCCACAACAGTTCCTGTTGCCTGCAAGGCAGTCACTGCCGCGTGCTTGTCTTCGGGTGTCATGCTGCCACGCACATCGGCAATGTCCAAGGCTTGACCGACTCGCCGTACGGCGGCAGAGGCGTCCCCGCTAAAGATCGACAGTGTTACACCGGCGCGTCGCAAGGCAACCATCGCCGCAGCAGCTTCGGGACGCACGACGTCCCCCAAGCGAAAAAAAGCCTGCCAGCCATCAGCAGAACCCAGCGCAATCACCGTATCACCAGCGCCGACTTTTGCCTTGATCTCTAGTGGTAATGGTTGTTTATGCAGACCGGCCACAAAATCCGGCCGCCCGAGTCGCCATTCGATGCCATCGACAAAACCCAGCACGCCAGCACCAGTCACTGCGCGCACGCTGCTAACGAAGGTGATATTGCTGGCAGCCTGCCGCAAAGCACGACTGATAGGATGCTCCGAACCCTGTTCCAGCCCTGCTGCCAAGGCAATTGCAGCGTCTTGCGTGCCGTGGCAAGTGATCGTTTCAACCAGTGTCAGTTGGCCCAGCGTTAGCGTACCGGTTTTGTCAAAAATGAAATGATTTGCCTGCGCCAGCGTTTCAATAGCATGCCCACGGGTTACCAACACACCGCGTGCGGCCAAAGCGCCAGTGGCGACCGTCAAAGCTACCGGTGTAGCCAGTGATAGCGCGCAAGGACAGCTCACGACCAGCACAGCAACAAACACCCATAACGCCTTGGCCGGATCAAGCTGCCACCAGACCAAGGCCGTCGCCGCTGCCAACAACAATACCGCCACCACGAAATATGCAGCGACACGGTCCGCCATATGCACCACTCGCGGTTTTTCTGCTGCTGCCCGTTCCATCAATCGTGTAATCGCCGCCAAACGTGTGTCTTCGCCCAAGCGCATTACGCGCATCGCCAGCG
>JALRCC010000023.1 GCA_023257495.1 Rugosibacter sp.
AAAAATGTCCTCGCCGGGTCTGACGCGCAACTTGCGATGTATCACGATCAAGGTCTGGCCGTGCTCAAGTATGCCGCGTTTGACGAGGGGATCAATGTCACTCTGGGGCTGCCGATTATTCGCACCTCAGTAGATCACGGCACGGCATTTAATCTGGCGGGGACAGGCAAGGCATCAGCAAACAGCCTGTTTGCCGCGGTGGATGCGGCCATAGATATCGCCCAGCGGTGCGCCTGACATGGCTCACCCGGCAAACAAACGCTCAAGCCAATCGGCACGTCAACCGGCAAGCCAGCTGGGCGGCCATGTTGCGCGCAAACGATTCGGGCAGAATTTTCTGGTGTCCTCCGCCATCATTCAGGAAATTATCGATGCCATTGCGCCACGCGCAGGTGAAACGTTGGTTGAGATCGGCCCCGGCCTGGGGGCGTTGACCGAGCCTTTGCTTACGCGCATCGATCATCTGCAGGTGGTGGAAGTTGACCGAGATCTGATTGCGCGCCTGCGTCAACGTTGGCCCGCCGAGCGGCTCACCGTGCACGAAGGGGATGCGCTTGACTTTGACTTTGCTGCGCTCAAGTGTGCCGGGCCGCTGAAGATCGTGGGTAATTTGCCCTACAACATTTCCAGCCCTCTGCTGTTTCATCTGAGCGAGAGCGCAGCGGTGGTGCATGACATGCATTTCATGCTGCAAAAAGAAGTCGTCGATCGCATGGTGGCAGAGCCCGGTAGCAGCGACTTTGGCCGTTTATCGGTCATGCTGCAATATCGCTATCACATGGAATGTTTGTTCACCGTGCCGCCCGATGCGTTTGAACCGTCACCGAAAGTGATGTCGGCCATTGTGCGTTTGATCCCGCGTGATAAGGGAAAAGTCGGCGCTGGTGATACGGTGCCCTATGACCAGAATGACATCGCAAAAGATGAAGCGCCGTTCGCGCGCATCGTTGCCGCTGCGTTTAGTCAGCGGCGCAAAATGTTGCGCAATACGTTGCGTGATTTTATCGATGAGGCGGGCTTGACCGCATTGGGCATTTCACCCACGGCGCGTGCAGAAGCGCTTGGCGTGAGTGAGTATGTGCGTCTGGCCAATGCGCTCAACGATAAGTTAAAAAACGCGTCAAACAATGCGTCAAACAATGCGCCAACCCCGTAACAATAACCCGAAGTTTTTGAACGGTGACTGATGCCATGAAAATTGCCACCTGGAATGTGAACTCATTGAAAGTCCGCCTGCCCCATGTGCTGGATTGGCTTGCTACAACGCAGGTGGATGTTCTGTGTGTGCAGGAAACCAAAATGGAAGACAAGGTGTTTCCCCATGCCGAGCTTTTTGCTGCCGGGTATCACGCTGTCCATAACGGGCAGAAAACCTACAACGGGGTTGCCATTCTGTCGCGTAGCGCAATGACGGATGTGGCGTTTGATATTCCTGAGTTTGAGGATGCGCAAAAGCGGGTGATTGCAGCCACTATTGATGGCGTGCGCATTGTTTGCGGCTATATGCCTAACGGGCAAGCCGTTGGCTCTGAAAAATATGCCTACAAGCTGCAGTGGTATGCCGCTTTGACCCGCTGGCTCAAGCAAGAGATTGCACAGTATCCGCGACTTGCTCTGCTGGGCGACTTTAATATCGCACCGGAAGATCGTGATGTGCATGATCCCGCCGCCTGGAAGGATCAGATTTTATGCAGCGAACCCGAGCGGTCAGCACTGCGTGATTTGCAAGCGCTGGGGCTGGCTGATGCGTTTCGGTTATTCGATCAGCCCGAAAAAACATACTCCTGGTGGGATTACCGGCAAATGGGATTTCGCCTTAATCGCGGCTTGCGCATTGATCATATTTTGCTCACGTCTGCGCTGGCAGGCTTGTGTCGCACGTGTGTGATTGACAAAGCCCCTCGCAAGTTAGAGCGCCCATCGGATCACGCGCCGGTGATCGCCGAGTTTTAAAAATCAACGCGCGTGGCTTGATTTAAATAGTGCCATCCAGCAGCATCTGGCGCAGTTTGAATTTCTGAATCTTTCCTGAAGGCGTCATCGGCATCGCGTCCAGTGCCACCAAGCGCTCGGGGATATATTGCAAGGTGATTTTCTGTGCTTTTAAAAAATCAATCACCGCAGGCAGGTCTATGTTGTGCCCTGACTTGGTAGTCACAATCGCACAAGCACGCTCGCCGAGCCGGTCATCAGGGTAGGCGACGATGGCGGCCATGGCGATGGCGGGGTGGCGATACAGCATGGTTTCAATTTCAGCAACCGGAATGTTTTCACCGCCACGGATGATCACATCCTTGCTGCGTCCGGTAATGCGAATATAGCCCGCTGTATCAAGGCGCGCCAGGTCTCCCGTGTCAAACCAGCCATCCGCATCGGTGGCATTCAGGTGCGGGCGTTTCAAGTAGCCGCCAAAATTGGAGCAGGCACGAACCAGCAGTTTGCCTGGTACACCCGGCGGGAGTGAGGCCCCTGTGTCATCGACCACTTTGACCTCCACCCCTGGCAAGGAGCAGCCATCGCTGGTGGATGAGCGCTCGTCATCATCGAGCTTGGTCAGCGTGACTGCCCCGTTTTCTGTCATGCCCCAGGCAGCGACAATGTGCGCGCCCATTGATTGACGTGCCTGTTCGACCAGTGGCGCTGGAATCGGCGCACCGGCGCACAGAAAGACGCGCAGCGTGGGCACATTGCTACCCGATTCAACGACGGCTTTGGCCAGATCCGTCAAAAACGGGGTGGATGCCATGGTGAACGTAATGCCATAGTCATTGATCAGTTGCACCGCTTTATGGGGGTCCCAAACATCTTGCAGAACGGCGCTGGCTTGCAGCATGATGGGCATCATCATGCCGTACAGAAACCCTGTTTGATGTGCCATCGGTGAGGCCGCGAGAATGACATCGGTTGCGCCCATGTGCATTCTTTCTGCATAAGGGATGATGTTCGACATGGTCGTATTCGCGGTGTGCATCACGCCCTTGGGTTCGCCCGTGGTGCCAGACGTGTACAGCAGTTGTGTGATGTCATCCGGGCCAGGACGGTGGCGGCTTAATATCTCTTCAGCTTCTGGTTCTGCTTCCCAGGCCGGACCGCTGAGCAGTGCCTCAAAGCTGTTGGCGTTATCGCCGTCGACAATCACGATGTGTTGCAAAGCAGGTAGCGTCGGTTGCAGAGCCGTCACCATTTTTTCATAATTGAAGTTGCGGAATAGCTTTGGGGCAATGAGTACCTTCGCCTCGCCATGCCTCAACATGAGCGATAACTCATGCTCGCGAAAAATAGGCATCAGCGGATTCATCACGGCACCGATA
>JALRCC010000028.1 GCA_023257495.1 Rugosibacter sp.
GAAGCAGCCACAGCCATTTTCTGCAAGTGCCGGGGATCAGGCTCGCCGTCCTTATTTTCTGAACTGCGTGCAGATCAATAGTCTGCGTCTTCTTTTTATCTTACGCAGTTTTTGCTTGGTAAAATCAGTGCATGAGTTATCAGGTACTCGCTCGTAAATGGCGCCCTAAATCGTTTGCCACATTGGTTGGGCAAGAGCATGTCGTGCGTGCGCTGACTCATGCGCTGGAGCAGAATCGCCTGCACCACGCTTATTTATTCACGGGTACGCGCGGTGTGGGAAAAACCACCCTGGCGCGCATCATGGCCAAAGCGCTCAATTGCGAAACGGGCGTTACCCCAACGCCTTGTGGTGTGTGTGCTTCCTGCATGGAAATTGATGGCGGTCGATTTATCGATTACATCGAGCTGGATGCTGCATCGAATCGCGGTGTGGACGATATGACCCAGCTGCTTGATCGTGCCACTTATGCGCCAACGAGCGGTCGTTACAAGGTTTATGTGATTGACGAAGTGCATCAGCTCTCCGGGCATGCTTTCAATGCCATGCTGAAAACGCTGGAAGAGCCTCCGGCGCACGTCAAATTTATTCTGGCAACGACCGATCCGCAAAAAATCCCGGTGACGGTGTTGTCGCGCTGCTTGCAGTTCAATCTGAAGCAGATGTCGCAAACCTCAATCGTGGATCATTTGTCACAAGTGTTGGCGGCTGAAACCATTCCGTTCGAGCTGCCTGCGTTGCGTCATCTGGCCAAAGGCGCGGCGGGCAGCATGCGTGATGCGCTTTCGTTACTGGATCAGGCGATTGCACATGGCGCCGGCCAGGTAACGGATGAGAGCGTGCGCGCCATGCTGGGTACGGTCGGCGACGAGTATTTGTTTGCCCTGCTGGATGGTTTGCTGACGCAGGATATCCACGCCATGCTGGCTGTGGCAAAAGAGATGGATGCGGGCAGCTTTTCGTTTGATGGGGGCTTGCAAGAGTTGGCCACCTTGTTTCACCGTATTGCGCTTGCTCAATTTGCGCCTGAGGCCTTGATTGACGAAGCAGAGCGCACCCGTTTAGCGGTTTATGCTCAGGCACTGGATGCTGAATTTTTGCAACTGGCCTATCAAATCGCTATTCATGGCCGGGATGAACTGGCCTTGGCACCTGACGAATACGCTGGCTTTGTAATGACTCTGCTGCGCTTGCATGCATTTCGGCCTGAGCGCACTGTCTCGCGCACTGCCGCGAATGGATCAACTGCATCAGCCACCGTGCCTGCAACATCCGGCGTGACGCCCGCTGTAGCACCCGTAAAGTCTGCGTCAGTAAAAACATCACCGCTCATGGCTTCGCCTGCCACCGTTTCCGAAAAAATCACGCAGAATCCGGTGTCCGCTACCGTATCACCAGCGCCGACTTTTGATCAGGCACTGCTGAGTGCTCCAGCGTCTAGCGCGCAAGCTTATTCAGACTCGGACGATTGGCACACGCAGGTGGCAAAGCTCTCCTTAACCGGAATGGCCAAGCAGCTGGCGCAGCACTGTGATCTTGCGCAACTGACCGATACCACCATCCTATTGCGGCTGTCCCCCGTGCATAAGCATTTGCTCGGCACGGTACAGCAAGACAAGCTTCAAGCAGAGTTGCAGTCTCATTATGGACGCAAGCTGCGGCTGGAAATCGAAGTTGCTGAGCCTGCCAGCATGACCCCGGCTGATCGCAGTCGCACGGCACAGCGCGAGCGCCAGGATCGAGCGATTGCTGCCATTGAGCAGGACCAGTTCGTACGTGAAGTGGTTGATCTGTTCGATGCCAGCATTGATGAGTCAACCATTAAATCCATAGGAAATCAGTAAACAAGGAGTAGTCAGCATGATGAAGGGTGGTATTGCCGGATTGATGAAGCAAGCACAACAGATGCAAGCCAACATGGCTAAAGCGCAGGAAGCGTTGGCCTTGCTGGATGTGGAAGGACAGTCAGGTGCGGGAGCGGTGAAAGTGGTCATGTCGTGCAAGCATGAGGTCAAGCGCGTGACGATTGACCCCTCGGTGATGGATGACAAGGAAATGCTCGAAGATTTGATTGCTGCCGCAATGAATGATGCCAATCGACGTGCCGAAGAAATTACCGCTGAAAAGATGAGTGGATTTACCGCCGGCATGTCATTGCCACCCGGCTTCAAGATGCCATTTTGAGTCAATTGCATCCAGCCTGCTTACGTATCGCGCAGGCGATTTTCTACCATGTCAGCTAACACCAGCCTGGACGAGTTGATCGAGGCATTGCGCGGCTTGCCCGGCGTTGGCCCCAAGGCAGCGCAGCGCATGGCTTATCATCTGCTGCAACGGAATCGACGCGGTGCTGACCGCTTGGCCCGTGCGCTCGATTCGGCTCTGCATGATTTGCATCACTGCAATCGCTGCAACAATTTTACTGAGCAGGAAGTTTGCGAACGCTGTCTTTCCACGCATCGCGACCAGGCGCAGTTATGCATTGTTGAAATGCCGATTGATCTGAACAGTATGGAGCAGACGCAGGCTTATAACGGACTTTACTACGTGCTGATGGGGCGTTTGTCGCCCTTGGATGGTATTGGCCCGACAGAGCTGGCATTTGGTCGCTTGATTGCGCGGGCCACAGACGGTGTGGTTAAAGAGGTGATTCTGGCCACCAACTTCACGAATGAAGGCGAAGCCACGGCCCATTACCTGTCTGAGTTGTTGCATGCACGTGATATCAAGGTTAGCCGCATTGCGCGTGGCTTGCCCGTGGGCGGCGAACTGGAGTTTTCCGATGCGGCCACGGTTGCTCAAGCCTTGCGCGAGCGGCGGGATTTTGACTAATTGCAAGGTCATTGAAACCGCTAAGTGCAGACCGGCGTGTGCTAAGACGTCTACAAAATTAAAGCTCTATCTACATGTAATTATTGTGTTATTTCGTTAAGAGTCAGCGATAAATAGAGCAAAGGCTTTAATCTCGGATCGAGATTCGTTACAATGAAGGGCTTAGGCGAACTGAGCGACATTTTTAGCAATTTTCAGGGAAAACAACATGAGCAATGACGGAAAAGTCGATTGCAGTCGGCGGCGGCTTTTGGTGGCTACTGCAACAATCGGTGGTTTGGGTGGCGTAGCGGCGGCTGTGCCATTCGTGACGAGTATGCTGCCTTCCGAGCGCGCTAAAGCAGCCGGCGCTCCAGTTGAAGTGGATATCAGCAAGCTGGCTCCCGGACAAATGATGACGGTCGAGTGGCGTGGCAAGCCCGTGTGGATCATTAATCGCACGCCAGAACAGCTGGCTTCGCTCAAAGTTACAGATGCAAAAGTCAGCGATCCCAATTCGGAAAAAAAACAGCAACCCGACTACTGCAAAAATGAAACTCGCTCTATCAAACCTGAAATTCTGGTAGCGGTCGGCATTTGTACCCACTTGGGCTGCTCGCCTTCCGAAAAGTTCAAGACAGGTGCTGAGTCCGGTGTGGATGCTGATTGGGCGGGGGGATTTGTTTGCCCGTGCCACGGCTCGACGTTTGATTTGGCTGGGCGTGTCTATAAGAATAAACCAGCACCTGATAATCTGGAGGTGCCACCGCACATGTACCTTGGCGATGCACGCATCGTCATCGGGGAAGATAAAAAAGGGGGTAACGCATGAGCACCGTCAATGCCAAACTCAAAGACCTGCTGGGCTGGGTTGATGAACGTTTCCCGCTGACTGCCAACTGGAAGGCGCATTTGTCTGAGTACTATGCACCTAAGAATTTCAACTTCTGGTATTTCTTTGGCTCACTGGCTCTGCTGGTGCTGGTCATACAAATTGTGACCGGTATTTTCCTGGTCATGCATTTCAAGCCGGATGCCTCGTTAAATGCTGCGGGTGTTCCGGTGGCGTTTGCCAGCGTTGAATACATCATGCGCGATGTGTCGTGGGGCTGGTTGATTCGTTATATGCACTCCACGGGTGCTTCGGCGTTTTTCATTGTGGTCTATATGCATATGTTTCGCGGCATGTTGTATGGTTCGTACCGCAAACCACGCGAGCTGATCTGGATTTTCGGCATGTTGATTTTCCTGTGCTTGATGGCCGAGGCTTTCTTTGGCTACTTGCTGCCCTGGGGTCAGATGTCTTTCTGGGGCGCACAGGTGATCATCTCGCTGTTTGGCGCTATCCCGGTGATTGGCGGCACGCTGGCGGAATGGATTCGCGGCGACTACGTGGTGTCCGACATCACCCTCAATCGCTTCTTCTCGCTGCACGTCATTGCGCTGCCTTTCGCGATCGCCGGGCTGGTGTTCCTCCACATCATCGCCTTGCATGAAGTGGGCTCCAACAACCCCGACGGCGTTGAAATCAAGAAGAAGAAAGATGCCGACGGCAAGCCGCTCGACGGGATCCCCTTCCACCCGTACTACACGGTGAAGG
>JALRCC010000097.1 GCA_023257495.1 Rugosibacter sp.
ATAAACAAGTAGCCGATTCGTTGGAGTTTCAATTGATCCGCGCCAAACTGCGTGCCGCCGAAGGCAGCGCGCAAGATGCGGTGACCTACTTTTCCAGCCAACTCAAAAACCGCACCTTTGCTGGTGAAGAGGCCGCAGTGCACTATGGCTTGAGTCAAAGTTATGCGCGTGCCGGCAATCTTGCCGCCGCCGAAAAATCCATCGAAGCAGCGAGGCGATTTAAAGTTGAATCGCCCCTGTTTTTAACGCTGGCTGCTGATCTGCGGTTAAAGCAGAACGACGCCCCCGCAGCAGCAAAGATTTTGCGCGCAGCCTACAGCCGCTATCCACAGGAACGCGCCGTGGTGTATGCGCTCATTGAAACATTGCTCACCGTACGTCAGCCACAAGAAGCATTAAAAGTAGCCACCGATGATTTACTGGGGCACGCAACGGACGCCACAGTGCATGCATTGCAAGCAAAAACCTATGCCGCTTTGGGCCAGCGGTTGCAGCAGCATCGCGCCCAAGCCGAAGCGTATGCGTTGGATGGTCGTCTGGATGAGGCTATAGGGCAGCTGGAGCTGGCGCAAAAAGCGGGTGATGGAAGCTTCCAGGAACAATCACAGGTGGATGCGCGTCTGCGTGAATTCCGCGCACGACGCGCAGAAGAAAAGAAACTCGCCAAGGAAAAGTGAAAAGCGCTTCACCGCGCCGTCTATTTTTCTTTTCGCGTGAGCGAATGGTTTGCCGCTAAAAATAATGATTGCTTCTTGAAAAATCGGCGCTGGTGATACGCCGCTGGATGGTCATCCAAAGCCGAATCAGAATGAATAGCAGGCACAAAAATCACGTGAACGGGACGTAAAACAGCAAGACCAGAGAACAAGCAACAACGGAGAAAGAGCAAAGATAGCAAGGACGGGAATTAAGGCGAGAACGCGATGAATCATCGTATTCACAACGCGTTAGTAAAAAACCAGCGCATCTGAAGACTTTTGTTTTTAACATTTAAGGCGTAGATTGGCACGGTGAGTTTGAACTTTTAGAACGCAACAATCCACAACGGAGAAAATCATGGAAAAAATATCGGATGACATAACTAAAGAACAATTAATTGCTGACTTCAAGGTGGTGATGGCCGATGCGGAAGCGCTGCTGAAAGCAACTGCCAATCAAGGCGGTGAGAAGCTGACGGAAGTGCGCGCTAAAGCGGAAGAGTCGCTCAGGGTTGTGCGGGCCAGAATGGCGCAGGCGCAGGAGGCGTTGCTAGTCAAAACCAAAGCTGCTGCTGAAGCGACCGATGTTTATGTGCATGAGCATCCATGGAAAGCGGTTACCGCTGCTGCAGGTGTGGGTTTGGTCATCGGCTTACTGATCGGTAGACGTTAGTCGCTTCACCATGGCTGAAAAACTGCCCGATGAGCGCCAGGGGCTGCTCTCATCGCTGACCACTTTTGTGGCAACGCTGGTCGCTATTGTTCACACGCGCCTCGATTTGTTGTCCACTGATCTGGAGGAAGGCTGGCAGCATGTGTTGTCGCTTCTGGTGTTGACGCTGGCCACGCTGTTTTTTCTCGGTGTTGGCGTGGTGCTGGTCGCCATTTTGCTGGCCGCTGTTTTCTGGGATACGCATCGCTTCCTGGTGTTGGGTGCGCTTGCCGGATTTTTCCTCACAGGGGGTGTGGCGACTTGGTGTTTTGCTGTGCGCAAAATGCGCGCCAAGCCAAGACTTTTTTCAGCGAGCCTGGCGGAATTGATTAAAGACCGGGGGCAGTTGGATTCTCGATCATGAATGACAAGCTAACCCGATTGGCCATGCGACGGGAGCAATTGATCGCGCAAGTAGCTGCGCAACGAGGGGTGCTGGCACAAAGCATGGAGTCGTGGCGCACGCCTTTGATATTGGCCGATCAAGGGCTGGCGGTTGTGCGCCGGATCAAAAGCCGTCCCGCGTGGCTCGTCGGTGCTGCGCTTTTGCTCGCGGCTGTGCGGCCTGCTGGTTTGCGGTCGGGCCGCCTTGGAAAATGGCTGCGACGTGGCTGGGTAGCGTGGCAGGTTGTGCGAAATCTGCGCGGCAGGTAATCACTGGCCGATCCAGATCGCTGGATCGACTTTTTCTGGGGCTGCGGGTTTGGGTTTGGCTAAAGTTTGAGTTTGGCTAAATCTTGAGGCGTCTTTCGGCTAGCGCAGCGAGATGGCGAAGCGATATGGCACAGCGTTTGCATAAGCTTCACCATGTTGCGCGTTCTTATCATCGACGAATCTCGGGCACGGGCGGCAGAGCTCTGCGTCGGCCTGGTTACGGCAGGACATCAGGTCGCTGCCGTATTGCCGTCTGTGCTGGATTTGACAGCACAGATTGAAGCTATCAAACCGGATGTCATCTTGATCGAAACCGACTCGCCTTCGCGCGATACGCTGGAGCATCTGGCGGTCATGTCGCGCGACATGCCGCGCCCCGTCATCATGCTGACCCATGAGGATGATGGTGACGTGATGCGCGCCGCATTCAAGGCGGGTGTTTCGGCCTATATCGTTGATAACCTTGATCTGGCGCGGCTAAAGCCCATTGTCGATGTGGCCATTGCGCGCTTTGAAGAGCATCAACATTTGAAGCAGGAAGCGGCTGTGGCAACGAAGCGCTTGTCGGAGCGCAAGGTGGTGGAAAAAGCCAAAGGCATCCTCATGCAAACACGCGGGCTGGATGAAGATCAGGCGTATGGCGCGCTCCGCAGGTTGGCGATGGAACGCGCCCAACCCTTGGCTAAAGTGGCCGGCGATGTGGTTGCCATGGCCAAGTTCTTGTTGTGACCGAGGTGCATTATTCCGGTGCAAAAAAGTGAGTTTGTGCGCTATTGCGGTGCAGCATATGAGGGCTTGTCGTTGCCTCACCACCGTCTCACAAGCGCCGACTTTTGCGTCATTTGTTTTAATTTCGAGTGGTAGTGAGGCTTTAAGCTGAGGCTGAGTGCCGCTGGCACGCTGATTGCTAATTAGTCTCTGCGCGCTGAATCAACGGCGGTTCGGCGCAAAAGACAACGGTGTCTGTTTCATGCTCATTGATGTTGATGAAAAGTCAATGTCGAGCTGAGACGGGTGCCGTTTTTTTTTTGCTTTTTATTTTTCTTATCTCATTGATGATCTGACTTTGGAGAGTGTGATGAAACATGAACATAAAGATAACCTGCCATCAGCCGGGATTTCAGAATCCGCGAAGGAATCATCCCTTGTCGAATCATCACCGGATAGTGCGCAAAAGCGGCGTGATTTTCTGCGTCAAGGCGCAACGCTCATGACGGGGGCTGCGCTGATGGCCATGGTTCCGCCAGGTATCCGTTCTGCCGCATGGGCTGCGGGTTCGGATGCGCCCGAGAAAAAAGAAGTGCTCGTTGGCTTCATTCCACTCACGGATTGTTCGTCAGTCGTCATGGCCGCCTTGAACAAGTTCGACGAAAAATACGGCATCAAGATTGTTCCCAGCAAAGAAGCGTCGTGGGCTTCGGTACGCGACAAGCTGGTGAATGGCGAGCTGGATGCAGCGCATGTGTTATATGGTTTGGTGTATGGCGTGCATCTGGGCATCGGCGGGCCGAAGAAGGACATGGCCGTGCTGATGAGCTTGAACAACAATGGCCAGGCCATCACCTTGTCGAACCAGTTGAAGGACAAGGGAGTGACCGATGGCCCGTCACTGGCCAAACTGATTGCCAAGAAGGAACGTGAATACACGTTTGCGCAGACTTTCCCCACGGGCACGCATGCCATGTGGCTGTACTACTGGCTGGCAGCACAAGGGATTGATCCGTTCAAGGATGTGAAAAACATCGTGGTACCGCCACCGCAAATGGTCGCCAATATGCGCGTGGGCAACATGGATGGTTATTGCGTTGGCGAGCCGTGGAACAATCGCGCCATCATCGACAAAATCGGGTTTACCGCAGCGACCACGCAGGATATCTGGACTGATCACCCCGAGAAAGTGCTAGGTACCACCTCTGACTGGGTTGCCAAATATCCGAACACGGCACGGGCGTTGACCGCTGCCATTCTCGATGCCGGACGCTGGATTGATGCATCGTTGGCGAATCGTCGTCTCACAGCCGAAACCGTGGCACAAAAGGCTTACATCAATACCGACATGAATGTGATTCTCGAACGCATGT
>JALRCC010000102.1 GCA_023257495.1 Rugosibacter sp.
TTTCTCGAAGCCCATCCCTGCCGCCAGCGTCATTTGCTTCATTCTCGTTCCTTCAGTGAATCAATCTTCCCATCAGACATCTCAATAGAAAAATCGTTCACACCTTGTTCAGTGTTTCCTTAAGAAAAAATGCTTAATTAATCCATTATCTAGTTGCGGACACAACCAGGCAGCTCTGCGACAACGAGCGCTGATGTTAAAACAATAAGCCATGAGGCATAAAGCCATATTAAAAAAACCGGCACAGCAGAAAACACGCCGTAGATTATGGCGTTAGATGTATAGCTAGTAATAAATAAGGTAAAGAGCTTTTGAGCACCCACAATACCCAGTGCTGCAAAAGTTCCACCAACCACAGCATGTAAAAACATCACTGGCTTATTCGGAACAGCCCAATAAAGCAAACTAAACAGTGTCGCCATGAGCAACAATGGCAGCAAGCTACGGGTAACAAACAAACGCACCCAAAGAGGCTCATCGATCAACCCAAATGACAGGCTGGTGACTAAAGCCACCGCAATGAGCCCCCCTCCCAATAGAAGGGGGCCCACAGTAATTGCAAGGCCATGCATAGCTAAACGCCGAAAAATTGGCCGGACTTTTTTGACACGCCATATCTGGTTGAAAATACGCTCAATAGTAAGCATTTGCATCACTGCAGTGATCCCCAGTGCGAACACGCCAAAAAAAGTCACACGCCCAACTCGCCCTGCAAACTGACTCACATACTTAGCGATGACAATACCCGCCTTATCTGGCAGCAGATTTGCAAGCAAAAACTTCTCAATAGCATGCCCAAGCCCAACACTGGCAGGTAACATGGAGATAATCGCGAAACCAACCGCAATCATGGGAACCAAGCCAAGCAGACTAACAAAAGATAAAGCCGCTGCAGTTTGCGTACATTGCTCTCCGCGAAAACGTTGTACAACGCGAGAAAATAGTCGAAAAGGAAAAAGCAGCCACATGTGATAAGGTCTAAGGTTCGCGATGGCAACGATTTTAAATAGTAAAAGATGGACGTATCTTTAAAAGCATGAAAGAAATTCTGGTCATCTATTACAGCACCCATGGCTCGGTTCTTGATCTAGCACGACATATCGTACAAGGCATTGAACAAGTTCCCGGCGTATCGGCGCGTTTACGTACTGTACCGAGAGTATCCACTATCTGCGAAGCAACAGAAGATACTATCCCGACAGATGGTGCACCCTATGTTGAACTCCAAGACCTCGAAGAATGCATAGGACTTGCGCTAGGCAGCCCCACGAGATTTGGTAACATGGCGGCTCCCATAAAATATTTTCTCGATTCCACCAGCGATACTTGGCTTCAAGGCACGCTGGCAGGCAAACCTGCCTCGGTATTTACCTCATCATCCTCGCAGCATGGCGGCCAGGAATCGACACTTTTATCCATGATGATTCCACTGCTTCACCACGGCATGATGCTTGTCGGCATTCCCTACACAGAGCCTGCATTATCGCTCACCACTAGTGGTGGTACACCTTACGGGGCAAGCCATGTTAGCGGCACTACGGGTTTAACTGTTTGCACTGACCATGAGCGGCAACTGGCAATTGCTCTTGGTCGACGTCTGGCTGAAACTGCAAAGAAGCTTGCCTCATGACTGCCCCCGCGTGGTCAAATCGACTTGCCATAGCTAGCCTTATTGGCTTGCTCTTTCTTTGCTTGGCTTGGGAGCTCTGGTTAGCACCTATTCATCCAGGTGGCTCCACATTGTTCATCAAAGCACTTCCTCTTCTCTTCCCTTTTTTTGGCATTTTGCACGGGAACCGCTACACGCATCAATGGACATCAATGCTGGTTTTGGGCTACTTTACTGAAGGCATTGTTCGTGCAACAACAGACACAGGACTCAGTCAAACATTGGCCGTCATTGAAGTGCTATTAGCCCTTGTGCTATTTGTCAGCTGCGTTGCTTATGCACGAACCACCACACCTTCCCCGCTGGTTAAACCTGTGGATTAAGCCTTTCCTTCCTTGAACTCAGCGTGTTCAAAGCATGGATATAGGCTTTTGCCGAGGCAACGACAATATCGGTGTCTGCGCCCTGCCCATTGACTATGCGCCCATCTTTAGCAAGCCGAACGGTCACTTCGCCTTGCGCATCCGTCCCGGTAGTAATCGCAGTGACTGAATACAGCAAGAGCTCGACTCCACTCGCAACGATACTTTCAATCGCCTTGAACGTCGCATCAACAGGCCCGCTACCGGTCGCTTCTGCTTCTTTTTCAACGCCTTCAGTTGAGATAATAAGCCGTGCCAATGGTGGCTCACCCGTTTCGGAATGAAACATGGATGAAACAAGCGAATAGCGTTCGGTCTCTGGTGTCACAGCCTCATCACTCATCAGTGCATGCAGATCCTCATCAAAGATTTCATGCTTTTTATCGGCCAGATCTTTAAACCGCATAAATGCTGCATTCAGCACCTGTTCGCTATCCACTTCTATGCCAAGCTCCTTTAAGCGTGCCCGAAATGCAGTTCGCCCCGAAAGTTTTCCTAAAACAAGTTTATTGGCATTCCAGCCAACATCTTCAGCACACATGATTTCGTAAGTTTCTCGATGCTTCAATACACCATCCTGATGAATACCCGATTCATGAGCAAAAGCATTGGCACCCACAATCGCCTTGTTAGGCTGAACCGGGAATCCGGTGATACTCGAAACCATCTTGGAGGCTGGCACAATTTGCGTTGCATCAATGCGGGTCTCGCACGAAAAAATATCCTGCCTCGTGCGAACGGCCATGACAATTTCCTCAAGTGCCGCATTCCCTGCGCGCTCACCCAAGCCATTAATCGTGCACTCAACTTGACGCGCGCCGGCCATTACAGCAGCCAGACTATTGGCAACTGCCAGTCCAAGATCATTGTGGCAATGTACTGACCAGATCACTTTATCTGAATTGGGAATGCGTTCACGTAATTGCCTGATGCGTTCAGCGAATTGCTCAGGCAAGTTATAGCCGACCGTATCAGGAATATTGATCGTTGTTGCCCCTTCTTTGATTACTGCCTCAATCACACGGCAGAGAAAGCTCAATTCAGAACGGCCAGCGTCTTCACATGAGAACTCAACATCATCAATCCCATTGCGCGCGAAGCGCACTGCGCTTTTTGCAGCAGAAATTACTTCATCTGGCGACATGCGTAACTTCTTCTCCATATGAATAGGACTCGTCGCTAGGAAGGTGTGAATACGGCCTGACGCTGCAGGTTTGATAGCCTCTAAAGCCCTTGATATGTCTTTATCAAAAGCACGGCTAAGGGCAGCCACGGTTGAATTCTTAATTGCCTCAGCAACTGCTTTAACCGCTGCGAAATCCCCGTTGGAAGCGGCAGGGAATCCAGCCTCAATCACATTCACATGCATACGCTCAAGCTGCCGCGCAATGCGTAACTTTTCCTCCTTGGTCATTGAGGCACCAGGGCTTTGCTCGCCGTCACGCAACGTCGTATCGAAAATAATCAATTGTTCCTTGGACATGCTGATCTCCTTGAGGCATTCAAAAATAGACAAACGTAACAAAGCCTCTCCGTGTGGAGCTGCTTCAAATTAACCGGATAAGGGGGATAGGTTTATTTATGCGCGCAGCGCAGCAGCGGCAAAGGCTTTGCTCGCAACGAACGGCGCAAAACAAGCGCGCCAAATAAGGCGGAAGTTAGCGCAAAAAATGCAAACTGAGAAAATGTCGTCGAAACCATGGCCTGACTATAAATGCTTTATTCTTTTGTTGCAATACGTTTGAGACGTTACCTGCGCTGTTTTTTCCAACGCCACGCAAACACAATATAACCGGATACGGCGTAACTCAAAAATAGCATAAACAAAACCCCAGGAGGATAGGATGACACAAACGCAAAACCTAGCGCGATCACAGCAACCATCATGAAGGGTACGCTTTTTTTAAGATTGATCTCCTTGCCAGACCAATACGGAATATTGCTAACCATCGTAATCCCTGAGAAAACAGTCAAAACGCAAGCAAACCAGCGCGCATCTTCCCCCGTGACTTCAAGATCGAGTAATACCCAAACCAGACCAGCAATCAAAGCTGCTGCCGCAGGGCTGGGCAAACCCTGGAAATATCGCTTATCCATTGTCCCCAAATTGGTGTTGAATCGAGCTAAACGCAGTGCAGCGCCAACGCAGTAGATAAAAGCAGCAATCCAGCCCAGCTTGCCTAATCCTTTTAATGCCCATTCGTACACTACCAATGCTGGGGCAACGCCGAAAGAAACCATATCGGAAAGTGAATCATACTCAGCGCCAAATGCGCTTTGCGTGTTCGTCATGCGCGCAACACGCCCGTCCAGCCCATCCAAAACCATGGCAATAAAAATCGCTATGGCAGAGTATTCAAACCGACTATTCATAGCCTGCACAATGGCATAAAAGCCCGCAAACAAAGCAGCGGTCGTTAAGAGATTAGGCAACAGATAAATTCCCCGTCGACGAGGATCAGGACTTGGCAGCGTTTTTTCTGGCCGGAGGGGCGGTATGGGAGGTAAGGCACTCATATTTTTTGCGAAAGCAATTTTTTAGGCACGTCAAGGCAGCTCGGCAAGAATGGTCGACGTTGCTTTTACCGTCTCACCAACGCCGACTTTTATGCAAGTTTCAAGAGGCAAGTAAAGATCAACACGCGAACCAAAACGAATAAATCCATATCGCTGGCCACGGGTCATTTGGTCCCCACGCTCAACATAACAAAGTATCCGTCGTGCAATTAATCCCGCAACCTGAACACAGGTGATATCAACTCCATCGCGTGTTCGCAAGTGCAAAGCATTGCGTTCGTTTTCAAGCGAAGCCTTATCCAGTGAGGCATTTAAAAACTTACCCGGATGGTACCAGCGATTCATGATTTCACCATCTACTGGACTACGATTTGAATGGACGTTAAATACATTCATGAAAACGCTGATTTTCACGCACTCTCGATCAAGCCAAGGGTCGCGTGCTGGCTCGATGACGACAATACGTCCATCCGCTGGTGAAAGAACACTTTTTTCACCTTGTGGAATTGGACGCGCAGGGTCGCGAAAAAACTGGAGGCAAAACGCAAAGAAAATCCAGAATGGAATACTCCATGCCCAACCCCAAAAATAAAAACTTACTATTCCGGCAACCAATGCGCAGAAAATAAAAAACCAGCCTTCGCGCGCAAGAATAGGATGTGGATAAGAATTCATAGGTAGTGTTTAGCTATCGACCGAAAATGACATGTTAAATGTTAATGAAGTTTCACCAAAACGGGGAACAAAAAAGGCACAGCATGGCTGTGCCTTTTTTACTTTCTTTCCGGCGAAACTAGTTTTTAGATTGATCAACCAGTTTATTTTTCTTGATCCAAGGCATCATGGCACGCAATTGCTCACCAACCACCTCAATCGGATGTTCAGCGGTCAAGCGCCGACGAGCCGTCATCTCCGGATAGTTTGTACGCCCTTCGAGAATAAACCTCTTTGCATATTCCCCTTGCTGGATAGACTTCAATGCTTCTTTCATGGCAGCACGTGATTCTTGACCAATCACTTTGTGCCCAACAACATACTCACCGTATTCTGCATTGTTTGAGATGGAGTAATTCATGTTGGCAATGCCTCCCTCAAAAATCAGATCCACAATCAGCTTCACTTCATGCAGGCATTCAAAATAGGCCATTTCCGGTGCGTAGCCTGCCTCTGTCAGCGTCTCATAGCCTGCTTTGATCAACTCAACCAGACCGCCACAAAGAACAGCTTGTTCGCCGAACAGGTCGGTTTCTGTCTCTTCACGGAAATTAGTTTCAATAACGCCACCCTTGGTACCGCCATTAGCTGCCGCGTATGAAAGGGCAGTGGCTTTTGCCTTACCTGAATTGTCTTGATAAACCGCAATGAGGGATGGAACGCCACCACCACGCAAATACTCGGAGCGAACCGTATGGCCAGGCCCCTTTGGAGCAACCATAATGACATCTAGATCGGCACGTGGCACAACCTGGTTGTAATGCACATTAAAACCGTGAGCAAAAGCGAGCGTTGCGCCTTTTTTGATATTAGGCTCAACATCGTTGTAGTAAACCGCCGGGATATTTTCATCCGGCAACAAAATCATAACGACATCTGCATCTTTCACTGCTTTGGCAATTTCCTCGACCTTAAGTCCGGCCTTTTTAGCCTTATCCCAAGACAGCCCGCCTTTACGCAAGCCAACGACCACCTTAACACCAGAGTCTTTCAGATTCTGTGCATGCGCGTGACCTTGAGAACCGTAACCAACAATGGCTACCTTCTTGGCTTTAATCAGTGAAATATCAGCGTCTTTATCGTAAAAAACCTTCATTATTTATTGTTCCTTAGTTTCAAAAAAATTAAACCTTGAGAATACGGTCACCACGACCGATACCACAAACGCCCGTACGAACCGTTTCCAAGACAAGTGAATGTTCTATAACCTCAAGAAAGGCATCTAGTTTAGAACAGTCTCCTGTTAATTCGATCACATACGACGACTCCGTTACATCGACAATGCGCCCTCGAAAAATATCCGCAATACGCTTCATTTCTTCGCGATCTTTGCCGGCAGCGCGAACCTTGACTAACATCAACTCACGCTCAATATGCGGAGCCTCTGATAGATCAACCACTTTGACGACATCAATAAGCTTGTTCAGTTGCTTTGTGATTTGCTCAATGACACTATCAGAGCCACTGCTGACAATAGTCATCCGCGACAATGACGGGTCTTCCGTTGCTGCCACAGTGAGTGACTCAATATTGAAAGCCCGCGCAGAAAAAAGACCCGACACACGCGACAAGGCACCCGCTTCATTTTCAATAAGAATGGAAATGATGTGTCTCATACTTATAAATCCTCTGCCAAAATCATGTCTGACAACCCCTTACCGGCAGCAATCATTGGATAAACGTTGGCCGTCTGGTCTGTTATAAAGTCCATGAACACCAGATCATTTCGATGCTTCGTAAATGCCTCACGCAATGCCGGCTCAACATCTGCAGGGCGCTCTATCAGCATGCCTACATGTCCATACGCCTCAGCCAACTTCACAAAGTCGGGCAAAGCATTCACGTAGGATTCAGCATGCCGATCACCATGGAACATCTGTTGCCATTGGCGAACCATCCCGAGATAGCGGTTATTCAAATTAATGATTTTTATGGGCAAACGAAATTGTTTAGCTGTTGACAACTCTTGAATATTCATCTGAATTGAGGCTTCGCCGGTAACACAAGCAACCGTTGCCTCCGGATTGGCAAATCGTACGCCCATGGCGTAAGGCAAACCAACACCCATGGTTCCCAACCCTCCCGAGTTAATCCAGCGCCGGGGTTTATCAAACTTGTAATACTGAGCTGCCCACATTTGATGCTGACCAACATCAGATGTAATAAATGCATCACCGCAGTCGAGTTCCTCCAAGGCCTTGATATCGAGTGGCTTGCGCAGATTGCGTCCGGTTTCCTTCTTGGGCACAAATGGCTTGGCACTGCTGAGTTTAGCCGGCTCCGCCTTCACACTATTGCGAGTTGAAATGTCCTTGCTGGGACTGCCGAGCGCTTCATCCGACATCGTCACTGATGGTTCTTCGTTGTCTTCCGCATTAAATGGCAATTCAGAGTGAGCCAAAGCAGAATCAGGCCGTTCATGGACCATGTCTGGCGATTCGGTCATGACATCTTCGATCACAGTTCCATCGATATCTGAGGCGACCTCTTGAGTTCCTTCGGTACCCGCTATCCGCTCGGAGTCCTGAGCGTCGACACCATCTGCGTGCATTGCGGCGTCGTCGGAAACGTTGCTGTTCTCGGCAAGCGATTCATCGGGTGGTAGATCGGCGATGCGTACATTCTCAATCTCTTCCGCATCCGAGTGGGTTTGAGCGCTCTGGGTGACTTTAATGACCCAATAGAAGAGGGATGCAAAGTGGTTCGATCCCAACGCGGCCATTTGCTCCGCAATCAGCCCTTCCTCGTCTTCCAACTCGGTCAGCGAGACTTCGGATGTCCAAGCTGCTGCAAGCTGGATACGAGGCTCCTCACGCCACCCCGTGCCATCCGAACCCTCCTGCGACAACCCGCTCCGGGGGAATGCAAGCATCACAACGGCAACCAGAACAAGCTTCCAAATGGAACG
>JALRCC010000120.1 GCA_023257495.1 Rugosibacter sp.
AACCACGTCGACAAAGTGCCAGTACCAAGCAACTGCCTCAAAAGCAAAGTGATTTTCTGGTGTAAAGTGACCTTTTAACGAACGAAACAAAATCACTGCCAGCATAATGGCACCAAGAGTTACATGGAATCCATGAAAACCTGTCAGCAAATAAAATGTGCTGCCATAGCCACCCGTAGAAAGCTTCAGGTTCATCTCATGATAGGCATGAGAGTACTCGTAGACTTGGAAGCACATGAAAATTGCACCAAGCAAAACAGTCAAAAATAATCCGACATTTAACTGCGTCCGTTTATTTTCCATCAGCCCCCAATGAGCCCATGTCAACGTAGCGCCTGAGGATAAGAGCAAAAGTGTATTGATCGCTGGAATACCCCACGGCATCATGGCATCCCACTTTTCCTTAAAAGCAGGTCCTGCAGATGGCCAAACATTTTTAAAATCAGGCCAGATTAGCGCGTTATCGACACTTGATAAGTCAGGTATGGAAATGACGCGAATATAAAAAAGTGCGCCAAAAAATGCGGCGAAAAACATGACTTCCGAAAAGATAAACCAGCCCATTCCCCATCGGAATGAGCCATCAACACGTTTGTTGTACGCTCCCGCACGTGACTCAGCAATAACTTTACCAAACCAGCCATACATCATATAAAGCAACACGGCCAGCCCCGCCAGCAAGGTCGGCATGCCCATTCCTAATTTATTCATAAGCATGACAGAACCTGAAGCCATCAGTAATAAGGCAAATGATCCCACCAGAGGCCAAGCTGACGGCCCGGGGACGTAGTAATAACTCTCTTCATGCGTTGACATCAATAATCTCCCTTCAAAATTTTCTTAAGTAGCCGTTCCAATGTTAGCCATAATTACCTTGACCAACACCACAACCCCAACCACAAAAATGATCCCGCCAATAATCCCAGCGACCACAACCTGCTTTAATGAAATACTCGCAGCATCGGACTCATAATCTTGGCGACGGCGGATACCAAGAAATGACCAAAAGACTGCCCTTACAATAGTAAAAAATCCAGCAGTGGGCGTTTTTTCAGTTTGCAGAGGCAGGCCGTTCATACACCCTCCTTTTCTTTGCTCGTAAGTACATCACTACGATCCACACGCTGATTGCCTTCAACTTCAAAAAATGTATATGAAAGCGTAATGGTTGCGATTTCTTTAGGTAATGCTGAATCCACAACAAAAACAACAGGCATTTTTCTCCGCTCCCCTGGCGCAAGCACCTGTTTATTAAAACAAAAACATTCAAGTTTTCGAAAGTGCTCCGCTGCAAGTGGTGGGCCATAGCTGGGGATGGCTTGCCCGGTAATCGGCACATCGCGGTTATTAGTAACCTCAAACATAACTTGAGCAAGTTCTCCGGGGTGAACAGAGACGTGTCCAGTCAGTGGCTTAAACGTCCACTTCATGTCGTGTACGTTGGTATCGAACTCAATCGTTACAAGTCTGGATAGATCCACTTGCGTATTGACAGGACGATCATCCACGCCGGTCTGATTAATCCCCAGAGTTTTACAAACCACGGGGTACAACGGTATCAAAGCATAACCAAAACCGAACATGGCAACCGCGAACGTTGCCAACTTAAGCATTGTTCGCAAGTTACGACTAGCGGATAAAAGATTATTTTTCAATACCACTTCTTTGCAATAAAGCTCACAAATATAGCCAATACAACCACAACAAGAATACCGACAGTGCGTAGATTTTTCTTGTTTGTCGCGGATGGAGACATCGTATGGATCCTAATACCAAGCAGGACTCATTTGACGATGGGTTGCACTTCCCACGTGTGATACGGCGCTGGAGAAGGCACATCCCATTCAAGCCCCTCAGCACCATCCCATGGCTTGGCTGGTGCTTTTGGTCCACCCTTGATGCAGGTAATGACGTTGTATAAGAAAAGCAATTGCGACAAGCCAAAACCGAACGCGCCCACCGTGGAAATTTGATTAAAATCAGCGAATTGCAAGGCATAATCAGGAATGCGGCGAGGCATACCGGCGATACCAAGAAAGTGCTGAACAAAAAAGGTCATGTTAAAGAAAACGAAGGAAAGCCAAAAATGGACTTGCCCCAGCTTTTCGTTATACATATGCCCTGTCCACTTTGGTAGCCAGTAATAGGCACCAGCAAAAGCAGAAAATAATGCACCAGCGACCATCGTATAGTGAAAATGTGCCACGACATAATATGTATCTTGCATCTGAACATCAACGACCGCCATTGCTAGAACCAGTCCCGAGAAGCCGCCAACAGTAAAAAGGAAAATAAATCCAATGGCAAACAGCATGGGTGTCTCGAAGCTCAACGAGCCACGCCACATGGTGGCAGTCCAGTTGAATATTTTGACGCCTGTAGGCACCGCAATAAACATTGTGGCGTACATGAAGTACAACTGGGCAGTTACCGGCATGCCTGTTGTATACATATGATGCGCCCATACGGTAAATGACAATACTCCAATTGCAGCCACAGCGTAAACCATAGAGGCATAGCCAAACAAAGGCTTACGGGAAAATGTTGATATCACCTGAGAAACAACACCGAAACCTGGAATGATGACGATGTAAACCTCTGGATGACCGAAAAACCAAAAAATATGCTGAAACAAAACAGGATCACCACCACCTGCTGCACTAAAAAAACTTGTGCCAAAATGACGATCCGTCAGCGTCATGGTAACCACACCAGCAAAGACAGGCATAACAGCAATAATCAAAAATGCAGTCACTAGCCAAGTCCAGCAGAACAGCGGCATTTTCATCAGCGTCATGCCCGGGGCTCGCATATTGAAGATTGTGGTGATGATATTGATCGAACCCATGATCGACGAGATACCAAGGATATGAATAGCAAAAATCGCCATATCCATCCCCATACCCTGTTGTATGGTCAGCGGAGGGTAAAGAGTCCAACCAGCTGCAGGGGCACCCCCTGGCACAAACATAGAGCCTACCAACAGGAGAGCCGCAGGCGGCAACAACCAGAAACTCAGGTTATTCATGCGCCCAAAAGCCATATCTGATGCGCCAATCTGTAAAGGCAGCATCCAGTTAGCGAAACCCACGAAGGCCGGCATAATTGCCCCGAACACCATAATCAGCCCGTGTAAAGTCGTTAGCTGATTAAAAAACTCTGGCTGAACAATTTGCAGACCCGGCTGAAAAAGCTCAGAGCGAATAGTGAGCGCCATGCAACCACCCACCAAAAACATAGCGAAACTAAACCACAGATACATGGAGCCAATATCTTTATGGTTCGTAGTTGCTATCCAACGCATCACTCCCTTCGGGTGATGTTCGTGGGCATCATGGCCAACATCATGTCCGTTCGCTGTTGTTGCTGTGTTCATATGAATCTCCTGATATCTCTAATTAAGCGTAGGCTTTCCATTGGTAATGCGTGAGGCAAGTGCCTGACATCATTTGCGCAGCGCCTTGACTTCGGATGGCTGAACCATATCGCCCACTTTATTACCCCAAGCATTACGCTCGTAAGTCACAACAGCTGCAATTTCAGCGTCTGAAAGTTGCTTACCAAAAGCCGCCATTGCCGTACCAGCTTTGCCATTGAGAACAATACCCAAATGCCCATCCTTAGGTCCTGTAGCAATTTTTGACCCATCCAGCGCCGGGAATGCAGGCGGCAAACCCTTCCCCGTTGGCTGATGGCAAGCAGCGCAATTTTGGGTATACACCGCTTCACCTCGGGTTTTTAATTCATCCAACGTCCATACTTTTGATGGATCATCCGCCACAGCAGCCATTTTGGTTTTTTGCTCAGCCACCCAGGCACTATATTTTTCAGCAGAAACGACATCTACTACGATGGGCATGAAGCCATGATCCTTGCCGCACAATTCCGCACACTGCCCGCGGAACGTTCCCTCGCGATCTGCACGAAAGGCTGCATCACGGATAAACCCAGGTACAGCATCCTGCTTTACCGCGAGCGCAGGCACATACCATGCGTGAATCACATCTTCCGCAGTCGTCAAGATTCGCACCTTTTTCCCGACGGGAACAACAAGATGATTATCTACTTCAAGCAAATAATTCTCACCTTTGGGTGACTTACCTTCAATTTGCTCACGCGGCGTCGAGAGCACACTCTTGAACTTGATGCCCTCACCTTCACCCTTGATGTAGTCGTAACCCCACTTCCACTGATACCCAGTGGCTTTGATCGTAATATCAGCCCCAGTTGCATCACGCATGGAAATCAAAGTCTTAGTCACTGGCCACACCATGGCCAATAAAATAATCGTCGGGATAACCGTCCAGAGAATTTCCACCGTTGTATTTTCATGGAATGTTGCAGCCACGCGGCCTGTCGCCTTGCGATGCTTCACTATCGAATAAAACATCACACCGAAAACACCCACAAAGATGACGCCACAAATGTACATCATCATCATGTGCAGGTCATACACAGTCTGGGCAATTTTGGTTGCGGGCTCTTGAAAGTTAACCCGGTAAGCCGCATTTGCAGCTTGTGCCAGCATGGTTAAAGCCACTCCACCGGCTAAACGTAACAAACCAACCCCTTGCGCTGCTCTGGTCATCTCTAAACCTCTTATATCAATAACGAAACTTTCTAAAACAGCCAGTTAAAATCCAGACCAATCTTTTGTTGCAGTTATTTTCTACGCCAGTCTGTTTATTTCAGAAAAACCGGCGCGCAGTTTATCACGGCTTTTTATCTTGACCCGCCTAGCTGGATTGTTCCAGAAAGGGATGTCTTCTCGTTGCAGGACATTTGCCAATGCCTCCACAATACTAGCATCAGGTATAGCCTGTTACTCATGGAGCACTAAGCGACTGCAAAATGCGCTCGTGCACACCAGCAAAGCCTCCGTTGCTCATCACTAAAATATGATCCCCCTCGTGCGCATTAGCAACAGCAGACTGCACCAAGCGATCAATGTCCTCGAAACATTGTGCCTTATTACCCAGTGGTGCCAGCGCTGCAGCCACATCCCAGCCCAATTTATTGTTATAGCAGAAGACTTGGTCCGCCCCCTCAAGACTGGCTGAGAGCTGGGCTGACATTGTGCCAAGCTTCATCGTATTCGAGCGGGGCTCCAACACTGCCAGAATGCGCGCTGAACCTACGCGCTGCCGCAAACCCTCCAAAGTGAGACGAATTGCCGTCGGGTGATGCGCAAAATCATCGATCACCGTGACTCCGCGGACAACCCCACGAATTTCCAACCGCCGCTTGATCCCCTGAAATGTCGCCAAGGCATGTAACCCCACATCAACGGGAACACCAGCATGTCGCGCACCAGCAAGAGCTGCCATCGCATTGGCACGGTTGTGCTTGCCCGGCAAGAGAAATGTCGGAACATGCCCTTGCAATTGGCTCGCAAGAAATACATCAAAACCACCACCGGCATCAGCTTCGCCCGCATGCCACCCATCGCCTTCCGTGCCGTTAAACCATTCCACGGGCGTCCAGCACCCACGGGAAAGAACCCGCGCCAACGCAGTTTCTTCGCGGTTTGCCACAATCAAACCATTCCCCGGCACCGTGCGCACCAAATGATGAAACTGAGTCTCAATTGCAGCAAGGTCAGCAAAAATATCTGCATGATCGAACTCAAGATTATTCAAGATCGCCGTGCGTGGGTGGTAATGGACAAACTTGGAGCGCTTGTCACAAAACGCCGTATCGTATTCATCCGCCTCGATGACGAAAAATGGAGAATCCGTCAGCCGTGCCGACACACCAAAGTTGGTCGGCACCCCCCCTACAAGAAATGAAGGATTCAGCCCTGCCACTTCCAGCATCCAGGTCAGCATGGATGTAGTCGTTGTTTTGCCATGGGTACCCGCGATACCAATGACCCATCGATCACGCAGAATATTATCGGCCAGCCACTGCGGACCGGAGACATAAGGCAAATTACGATCAAGCAAAGCTTCGAGCAACGGATTACCGCGTGAAATTGCATTGCCAACTACATAAAGATCGGGATTCAATGCCAGCT
>JALRCC010000129.1 GCA_023257495.1 Rugosibacter sp.
TCTTCCCACAGTCAGTTGCTCCACTACAGTGGCAGAAAGGTCGAACATGATAGAGCACTGTCCCACCCACATGCCACGCCCCCCCAGCACATCCGAGGGCAGCCCCTGCCCCATGCTTGCGAGCAGGTCTCTTGCTGCCAACTGCACCTGGAGAATGGTAGTCTTGTCTCTACGAGGCCCCCAAACAAGGACTTGGTACCCCTTGGTGATTGCCCGCCTACTGTGGCGGTGTTGCTGATCGCCGCTCCCAGTGGCGGCGGTGGTGGCTGTACCAGGGCCAACCTGCAGTGGATTCTGCGCTGATGGTGATTGATGCCGCCAAGGGCGTGGAAGCGCAGACCATCAAGCTGCTCAATGTCTGCCGTATGCGCAACACGCCCATCATTACCTTCATGAACAAGATGGATCGCGAAACGCGCGATCCTCTTGAGCTGCTGGATGAGCTGGAGTCGGTGCTGGAAATCCAGTGTGCTCCGGTGACCTGGCCTATAGGCATGGGCAAATCATTTCGGGGTGTCTATCACCTGATGCGCGACGAGATCATGCTGTTTGCCGCAGGCAGCGAGCGCGCCGATCAGGAATTCGAGATCATCAAAGGCATAGACAATCCTCGGCTGGCCGAGATGTTCCCGCTCGAAATCGAGCAACTGAAAATGGAAGTCGAGCTCGTACACGGTGCTTCCCACCCCTTCGATCTCGATGCATTTTTAGCGGGAAAGCAGACGCCGGTTTTCTTTGGTTCTGCCATCAATAATTTTGGTGTGCGTGAAATATTGAATGCCCTGCTGGATTGGGCGCAGCCTCCGCGCGAGCGCGATGCGACAGTTCGCAGCGTGGCCCCGGACGAAACACCGTTCTCAGGTTTTGTTTTCAAGATTCAAGCCAATATGGATCCTGCGCATCGCGATCGTATCGCTTTCCTGCGCGTGTGCTCGGGACGTTTCGAACGTGGTATGAAGGTACGTCATTTGAGACTGGAACGAGATGTCAAGCTGTCATCGGTGGTGACTTTCATGGCGTCGAGTCGCGAGCAGGTCGAAGAGGCTTATGCGGGCGATATCATTGGTCTGCCTAACCACGGCAATATGCAGATTGGCGACAGTTTTTCCGAAGGTGAATTGCTGCAGTTCACAGGCATTCCTTATTTTGCACCAGACTTTTTCCGGTCCGTACGAATTCGTAACCCACTCAAGATCAAGCAGCTTCACAAGGGCCTGCAGCAGTTGGGCGAGGAGGGTGCGGTGCAAGTTTTCAAGCCTGTGAGCGGTGGCGACCTGGTGCTGGGCGCTGTCGGCGTGCTGCAGTTCGAAGTGGTCGCCAGCCGTTTGATGAATGAATATGGTGTGGATGCGGTTTTCGAGGGTACCAGTATCAGCAGCGCCCGCTGGGTCTCTTGCGACGACAAGCGCATGCTGGCCGACTTTGAAAAGTCGTCGGCAGGCGCCAATCTCGCTCACGATGCTGCAGGCAATCTCGCTTACCTTGCGAGCTCAGGTGTCAATCTCAAACTCACGCAAGAGCGCTGGCCCGGCGTGACCTTTCACTCCACCCGGGAGCATGCAGTGAAGGTCGCCTGATCTTCGTGCTACATCGCCTGTAGTGCTTTCGGAGTAATGCTTTTTCTGACGCAGTCTGGTTCCGATCGCGGCGCCGGATGAGCGTTTGCGCTTTATCAACGGCACCACCGTTCGTTATTTCTATACTAAGCAAATCCTGGCGGTGTTCTCCGTCATATCTATCCAATACATTTCCGATGCGGGCGTTCGCCCCGCAGGAAAACACTATCGAGTTTGATCGGACACGACTATGTTGACCGTTACTTATTCCATCGTTGCACTGAAAGTAGAACACAAAAAAACCCGTTGGACTTTGTCATCAATACAGCAGTACATCAAGACTGGCATACGCAACGTCAAGGGTGCAAGTAAAATTGATGTTGAAAACATGCTGCAACGCTTGTCGCAATTCGAGCAGTATTATCGCGAGCGAAAAATGCAGGTTGTCTTGATTCCGGCCTTGCGCAAGCTCACGCACGAGACGGATCCCCTGCTGGATGAAATTGAATCTCTGGGTGCACACAGCAGATCCTTGTTGCGATCCATAGCTGAAAGAATTCAAGAGGGCTGGCGACAGGGCAGGTTGCTGGTGGAGGAGGTCTGCTCTTCGCTTGAATTGTGCTGTTCAAATTTTTACCGGCGATTGGCGCGAGAGGAAGAGCTGGTCCGGGTCGCCGAGCGTCTTATTCCCTGTGAAGCCTGGTTTGGCATTGCGGCGAATTTTCTGTCGCATGATGCAAACCGGCTGAAGTTTTCGGCCGCACCTGACGAGGATGAGTGATGCTTTGCGGCGTGGCTTGACCCTTCCTCAAGATCCTCTGGCACAACGGCGGCATTTCAAGGCGCTCGGCTTCTTCAGCTGATAGCTACCGCCACCCTCGCTCCCCAAGCGTCTGCTTTCTGCAAGCGCCCTCATGGGAGGGCAAAGTCGGTGCGCGCAATCAAAAATGCACCAATAAAGCGCAAACCGTAAAAAATGCACTTTATTGGTGAAGTGCAAGATTTCGCGATTTTACGCCAGGTCTCGTAATAGCTTGATTCTGCATGGGAATTTATACCCGCCGCGCAGGCCTGCTTACCCTGAGGTCGGCGTAGTTAATGGCATGGAATCTGCTATCATCGGCGATCGAGTCTCAGTGGCATTGTCATGCCTCGCCCCGCAGCTTCACGTGGTTTGCGTCAGGTCGGTCCACAGCTTACATTCAATTAATCACTTTGCAACTTTTAGGAGATCCGCATGTCAACGTCGGCCGCTGATGTATTGAAAATGGTCAAGGACAACGAAGTCAAATTCGTTGATTTCCGTTTCACGGATACGCGTGGCAAAGAGCAGCACGTCAGCGTACCTGTGTCCCATTTCGATATGGACAAATTCGAGTCTGGCCACGCATTCGATGGCTCGTCCATCGCTGGCTGGAAAGGTATCGAAGCTTCCGACATGTTGCTCATGCCTGACCCAAGCACCGCGCGTATCGATCCGTTCATGGAAGAAACCACGATGTTCATTCAGTGTGACGTCGTTGAGCCCAGTGACGGCAAAGGCTATGACCGCGATCCGCGTTCGATTGCCAAGCGCGCCGAGGCTTACCTGAAGTCCTCCGGTATCGGCGAC
>JALRCC010000138.1 GCA_023257495.1 Rugosibacter sp.
GAAGCACTGATCATGGCGTCCATCGTCGAGAAAGAAACCGCTCGCGAGGCAGACCGCACGCGAGTGGCATCGGTATTTGTCAATCGCCTTCGTCAAGGCATGCGTCTGCAAACGGATCCCACCGTGATTTACGGCATGGGCGAGCGCTTTGATGGCAATCTGCGCAAGCGAGACCTGCAGGAAGACACGGCCTACAATACTTATCAACGCGCTGGGCTGCCGCCAACGCCAATAGCCCTTCCAGGTCAGGCGGCGCTTCAGGCTGCGCTGCATCCCGCACAAGGCAATGCGCTGTATTTCGTCGCTCGCGGTGATGGCAGCAGCGAATTCTCGACTAATCTTGAAGATCACAATCGCGCCGTGGACAAATACCAGCGCCATCGCTAAAACCCCTTCATATCGGCGCAAGCATTCATGGCACAAGGAAAATTCATCAGCTTCGAAGGCGTTGACGGCGCAGGCAAATCAACCCATGTGGGCGCTGTTGCACAGTATCTGCGTGATCGTGGCCTGCAGGTGGTAACTACCCGCGAGCCCGGCGGCACACCGCTGGGTGAGAAGCTGCGGGAATTACTGCTGCACGAACCCATGCACCTGGAAACCGAGGCGCTTCTGATGTTTGCGGCGCGTCGCGAGCACATCGCTCAAGTCATCCAGCCGGCGATTGATCGCGGCGACTGGATCATTTCGGACCGTTTCACTGACGCCAGCTTCGCCTATCAGGGCGGGGGCCGGCAACTGGCCCTGGACAAACTGTATGCACTGGAGCAGTGGGTACATGCCGATCTTCAGCCAGACCTGACCTTGTTGTTTGATGTGCCGCTGGACGTGGCGCGCGAACGCCTCTCTGCGGGGCGCGCACTGGATAAATTCGAGCAGGAAAAGGACGATTTTTTCCAGCGCGTGCGCGAGGTTTATCTCATGCGTGCGCGCAGTTTTCCGTCTCGCATCAAAGTCATCGACAGCACTCGCCCCCTGGCGGAAGTATCTGCTCAGGTCGAACAATGCGTCGCTGCACTTTTTGATAGGCATTGACATGAGCAGTGCCATTTATCCCTGGCAGCAAGAAGACTGGCATAGCCTGCAGCGCCTGCGGGATCGCTTGCCTCATGCGATTCTTTTTCATGGAGCACAAGGTATAGGCAAAGTGGTTTTTGCCGAGCAGTTTGCGCAATCGGTCTTGTGCCAAACGCCGGTCAACGGTGGCTTTGCTTGTGGCAGTTGTGCTTCATGCGGCTGGTTTGTGCAATACGGTCATCCGGACTACCGGCGCGTTCGTCCCGAGATTCTTGAAGTCGACAGCACGGAGGATGACAGCGAGTCGGAGGAGGGGGCCGGTAAAAAAAGCGCCGGCAGCAAGGCGCCGTCCAAAGAGATTCGTATCGAGCAAGTACGCTCGCTTGCTGGCTTCATGAACGTTTCCACCCACCGCCGTGGTCTGCGCGTGGTCTTGCTCTATCCGGCAGAGGCCCTCAATGGTGCGTCGGCCAATGCCCTGCTCAAGACCCTGGAAGAACCACCACCGGGCACGCTTTTCATTCTAATCAGTCATCGGCCGGACAGACTCCTGCCGACCATACTGTCCCGTTGCCGCAAATTTCCCTTGTCTCTCCCTTCCACCGAAGATGCAATCACCTGGCTCAATGACAATGACGTCAGCGATGCATCGCAATGGCTGGCATTGCACGGTGGGGCGCCACTGGCCGCATTGACGGCGGCTGAGGATGAGTCAGCGAATGAAAGAGAATTACTTCTGGGATTGCTCTCCAAACCCGAAGCAACTCAGGTACTCAGCGTGGCGGAACGACTACAAAAAACACCGATTCCTTTGCTAGTGGCGTGGCAACAGCGATGGCTGTATGACTTGTTTTCTTTAAAGCTCAGCGGTCAGGTACGCTACTACCCGCAGCACCAGCCACGTCTGAACGCCATCGTGGATCGCTTGTCAGCCGACCGTTTGGAGCAGGCACTGCGCGATGCGAATCACCGGCGCGCTGTTGCAGACCATTCGCTGTCGGCTCGGCTTTTCATTGAAGACATGCTGCTCTCCTATACCAGCCTGTTTGCCTGATATCCAGCTTCTCTGTCGAGGACACCCCATGCAAGACACGCAGCCATCGCAAGACGCGTCGCTGATTCGCCCCTCTGTCATGTCGCTGACCATACGTGAACGCTCTGCGCTCTATGCAGCCTACATGCCCTTTCTGCAGAATGGTGGCATCTTCGTCCCGGGCAATCGGGCCTGTCAGTTGGGAGAGGAGGTGTTTTTGCTCCTGAGCCTGATGCAGGATGAAGCCCGCTACCCAGTGGCTGGCAAGGTGGTCTGGATCACGCCGTCCGGTGCAGCCAATAATCACACCCAGGGCATTGGTTTGCAGTTTCCCGCCGATGATGCAGGGCGGCGCGTGCGCCAGCGCATCGAGGAGATTCTGGGTACCGCACTGGGATCTTCACGGCCGACGCATACCATGTAGCGGGCGTACAATAGCGCTTTTTCAGCGGTCGTCTCGCCATCCGTTGCGACGATGTAGTCGTCGCCGCGGACAGCACACGACAGGCATACCCTGCAGGCGATTGGCGTACCATGTTTATCGATTCTCACTGCCACATCAATTTCCCGGAATTGTCCGAGCGATTGCCCGCGATTCTGGAAAAAATGAAACAAAATCAGGTGACGCACGCACTTTGCGTGTCGGTCACCTTGTCTGATTTTCCGCAAGTACTGTCTTTGGCGGAGACGCATCCGAACATCTACGCATCAGTAGGCGTGCATCCCGATTATGAAGATACGCCCGAGCCGGATGTAGACCAACTGGTTCAGCTGGCCGTGCATCCACGCATTGTCGCCATCGGAGAAACGGGCCTTGACTACTATCGCCTGACTGGCGATCTGGAGTGGCAGAGGCAGCGATTCCGGACGCACATTCGTGCCTCCAGAGCCAGCGGCAAGCCTTTGATTATCCACACACGATCTGCATCCGAAGACACACTGCGTATCATGCGCGAAGAAAAAGCCGGGACTGGTGATGGTGGTGTGGCCGGCGTCATGCACTGCTTTACCGAGTCTCTGGCGGTGGCAGTTGCGTCCATGGAGATGGGCTTATATATTTCGTTCTCGGGAATCGTGACTTTCAAAAATGCGAAGGAGTTACAGGCTGTGGCACGCGAAGTACCCTTGGAGCGCATGCTGATCGAAACCGATTCGCCGTATCTGGCACCCGTGCCCATGCGCGGCAAGACCAATGAGCCGGGCTTCGTGCGGCATGTTGGCGAGTTTCTTGCCGATCTCAAAGGCGTGCCCGTGCAGACACTGGCAGAAGTCACTTCGCAAAATTTCAGGACGCTGTTTCGCGTGCATTGAATGGACGACCTGCAAAGCCCCTTTCGACGTCGATTGCTGTTGGCCGGCTTGTTTCCCGACCTGCAGCGCTGGTTTGAACCCCAGCCGCCCAAGCCCGATTCCTACACCGACTGGTTCGAAGCGGCGCGCAAGGATGATGTGAAACTATGCAAGGACTTGCTGGCGCGCGGGTTCGATAGCAATACCATCGAGCCTGAACGTCTGGATACCGCCTTGCTGATTGCGGTTCGTCAGGGCTCGGTGAAAGTAACTCAACTGCTGCTGGCGACGCCCGGCGTGAATCTGGATGCCCGTTCACGTAACGGCGATTCATCGCTGATGCTGGCAGCGTTCAAAAAAAATATCACGACGGCGCAGGCATTGATAGCGAAGGGTGCCGAGATCAACCGCCCGGGCTGGACCGCGCTGCACTATGCCGCCGCCGCAGGAAGTCTGCCGATTGTGCGCCTCTTGCTGGACCACGACGCTTATATCGATGCGGAATCACCCAACAAGACCACGCCGCTCATGATGGCCGCTCGCGGGGGACATCGCGATGTCATCGAATATCTGTTATCACAGGGTGCCGATATTGAAGCAAAAAATGAACTGGGTTTGACGGCAGTTGATTTTGCGCGCGCTCAGTCACACCCGGCGCTTGCGACTTTCCTCGAAACGCGTATGCGCGAAAGCAAAACAAAGCCACCTTCTCGCAACTGAACGAACTCCCGTTGAGCTACTCAGTCTGATTTTCCATGAATAGTCTGCATGGAGATCGGCATGAAACGCTGTATTGAATCCCCGCTTGTTCCTTTTTTTGCGTTGCTGATGGTTCTGTCAAGCACGACCCACGCGCAGCGATCGCCGTCGGATGAGGTACACGAGAGTCATGACCCCGATCGTGCCGCGGAGGTTGAACGCAAGGCTGAGGCCATATCTGGTCGACGCGTGGATAGCGCGGGAGAGAGTGGCGAAAAAGCAGAGTCTGATGCCCAGGGAGAAGAGCGCCATGAACTTGAATCCGAAGGAACGAAGGGTGGTGGCGAATCTCAGGATGAGGTGCAGCCATTACCTGACAGTTCGGGAGACAGCGGCGGAGAAGCACCGTACGGAGAATCCGAGGAAAACACAATCCGTCGTCTTCCGCTCGATCTGGATGATCCTTACTACTGACCGCCCAACCGACAAGTTGGCTGCGTCTGGTAAAGTGCGGCCATGGCAAAACTCAGTCTCGATCGCATTCTCCAATCGCAGGGATTTGGCACCCGCAAGTGGTGCCGGCAGTTGATCGAAGACGGTGAGGTGCAGATCGCTGGCGAAATTGTGCGCGATCCACGCGCGGCTTTTGAGACCGTTGATCTTCAATTTTGCTTGTTTGATGAAACCTGGGCTTATCACGAGCACGTTTATATAGCGATCAACAAACCCGGCAACATCGAGTGTTCACGCAAACCCAGCCATCACCCGGGCGTCATGTCGCTATTGCCCGAGCAGTTCAGCTGGCGTGACGTGCAGGCAATAGGCCGTCTGGATCACGACACCACAGGGCTATTGCTGTTGACTGACGATGGCGCCTTCAATCATGCGATGTCATCGCCGAAACGGCATGTTCCCAAGACTTATCTTGCAACCACCCACGAACCCGTCACCGCGAACCTGATTGAGCGACTGCTCTCTGGCGTACAGCTGCATGATGAACCTGCACCGCTGGCAGCGACGATGTGCCGGCAGGTGGCGGAGTTTCAGCTGGAAATCATTCTGGAGCAGGGTAAATATCATCAGGTCAAGCGCATGTTGGCCGCAGCTGACAATCATTGTTCGGCGCTCGAGCGAATTGCCATCGGCGAACTGACACTGTCAGCCCTGTCGCTCACCCTCGGCGGCTGGTGCCTGCTCACTGAGGAGCAACGCGAATTGCTCCGCTAGGCAAGGAAGACACGATCACCAGGCGATGCGCTGCCCACCCCATCCCATGCAATGAAGCTACCCGTGTCATCGACGGTCTCTTGAGCCTATCGGAGGCGCTTGCGAATAATGATGAAAATTTCAGTGTAGTAACTTTTCATCATACCGTAAGTCATGAACCTTGATTTTCATCAATCGCATCAAGGCGTATTTACTGGCAAATACCCAGAGATTTTTTTATCTTCCTGTAAGCTGCACTACCAAAAAATTGGTGTTGAAAAATCCGGAGCGGCTACGGTGATTTGTCAAGAGCTCATCAAGTTCAAACAACTCGACTGCTCTCCGATATCAGCGCCGAGACGACGGGAAAAGCCTCGTTGCAGCGGCGGGTTCAAGTTCTTGAATTAATTCTCGACAGTATGTCCGAGGGCGTCATCGTCTGCGATGCAAAGGGCGAGTTGTTGCTCGTGAATCAGTCCGCGCGTCAGATACTGAATACCGACGCTCCCCTGAACTCCCTGTCGCACATTCAGGCTGCCTACGCGGACAAGCACAACGCGGAATCGCTGACCTTGTTCTGGCATCAGCATCCGCTGGTCAGAGCGCTGGCAGGCGAGAAAGTGAGCGATAAAGAACTCTCGCTGTACGACCGCAAGCGCCACCTGTCACTCACCTTGAGCCATGCTGCGGCACCTCTTTTGGACGAGCACGGGACATTGATTGGCGCAGTCGATGTTTTTCGTGATGCGACAGAGCAGCGTCGGGCCTTCCATGAATTGCAGCACACCGAGGAGCAATTCAGGCTTCTGGTCGAAGGCACCACGGATTACGCGATCTTCATGCTGGATCAGGTCGGCCTTGTCGTGAGCTGGAATCCGGGCGCAGAACGCATACTTGGCTTTGGCAAGTCGGAAATCATCGGCCAGCATCTGTCCGTATTTTTTACTCCCGAAGATCACGAAAAGAATGAGCCCGCACGCAAGCTCAAGCAGGCAAGTCAGGAGGGCAGGGCAGAGGAAGATGGCTGGCGAGTCCGCAAGGATGGCCATCGTTTCTGGTGCACCGGAGTCACGGGTGCCCTGCGTGATGCAGAGGGAAGGCTAAAAGGATTCGTCGCAATCCTGCGCGACAATACCGAGCGGCGGCTGGTGGACCAGAACAATTTTTTTCTGGCCAATCATGACGCGCTCACCGGGCTTCCCAATCGGGCCCGGTTTTTGGAGCGACTGCATGAAGCGCTGATCAATGCCGATCGTGACCGCACGCGAGTGGCGGTGCTGCTACTCGATTTGGATCGTTTCAAGGCCATCAATGACATGCTCGGGCATCACACGGGCGATCAATTGCTCAAATTAGTGTCGAATCGCCTGACGCAATGCGTACGCGAGACGGATACCGTCGCCCGGCTGGGTGGCGATGAATTCGTACTGATACTGACCCGACTCAAATCCTTGTCT
>JALRCC010000086.1 GCA_023257495.1 Rugosibacter sp.
TCAATCACTGAACCTATGCGCGCTTTCAAATTATTTTTGCTGCTAATTGCTGTAGCTTTGTCCGGTTGCACGAGCATTCAGCGTACTGCCCACATGTACAGTAACGAGGCACCTTCGCCTTTATCATTTCATTACAAGGATGGCGGTTCCAGCATTTACTACACCTTTGTTGTCGGCGATGCCTCACAGGCGGATAGCGCTGTCTTTTTCTACGGCGCGACAGGCTGCCCTAGTTGGAAGTCTGTGATGCCCGATTACGTCACCAGCCTCACGGCCAGTGCTCGTGTATTCGTTCTCAACAAACGTTTTGTGGCTGACCGCTCCATCGGGCTATTGGATTGCGGCAAGGAATTTCATCTTGCAAACAATCCCAATCAGTGGGTAGCAGACTATTCAGAATTCATTGCCGCGCAGTTGAGCGCCAGCGCCACCAAATTCAAGAATGTTGTCTTGGTCGGCGTATCAGAAGGCGCATGGCCTGCTACCAAGGTGGCCGGATCGCTTCCGGGAATTACCCACCTTGCAATCATCGGCAGCGGCGGCGACTCCATGCGTAAATCGCTCACTACGCTCGCACAAAAAGGGGCAATTGGGTTCGACGTTGAAGCTGGCTGGCAAAAGATTTCCTCTGATCCTCGCAGTATCGAGAAAGACTGGTATGGCAACCCCTATCGTTGGTGGTCAGATGTTATGGACATTGACCCGCTACCCGACTTCCTCAAGCTGAACATTCCCATCATCGTAGGTATAGGCGAAAAAGATGAGAGCGTTCCTGTCGAATCCGCACTCTTCTTGGAATCGAAATTCAAAGAGGCCGGCAAAAACAACCTCATCGTACGTATCTATCCCGGCGCAGATCACCGCCTGAACAGCAATGGCGTGTCTCATCGCAACAAGTTCTTTGCTGAATTGGGGCATCTGCTTCAACCGACGCATAACATTGCGGTCGAGAGGGACGCTTCGCCGCAAAGCGGCTCGCGCCCCTCACCTTAACGTTGGGCCGCTTGCAAGAGGTGCTGTATGCATATACAGTTATTCATTTCAACGCAAGGAGAACAAAATGTTGCGAGGTAGTTGCTGCTGTGGGGCCGTCAAGTTCACGCTATCCAGCCCCCCCACAATGATGGGCACTTGTCATTGCACTCGCTGCCGAAAGAGTGGCGCCAGTACATTTGTGTTTGCAAAACGCGATTCTTTCCAGCTTGTCTCTGGCGCAGAGTCGATCACAACCTATAAACCAGAAGCGCCCTACAAGTACAACCGATGCTTCTGTTCGCTCTGCGGTACCTCACTTGGCGAGGTCACTTCTGCCAGCGAATCATTCCCAATCGCCGCAAACTGCTTCGACGACGAACTTGAACTCACCAATCAATTTCATGAGTTTGTCAACGAAAAGCCAAAGTGGTACGGCATCTGCGATGAGGCAAAACAATTCATGGAGCATCCTCATCAATAGTTGGTCGCAACCAAGTCAGCGGCCCAACCCGTCCATCGAGAGGGACCGCCTATCGGCGGCCCCTCATGTCAAACGCTGGACCTCACTGGAGCCTTTATGACGCGCTTCTTCCAAGAAGGAAACTTCAACTGGCACCGCTTACAGGAGGTGCCGAACGCATCATTTCTTTGCGGCTACTGTACGACTACCGTCTCTTCAAATAGAGGTTACGTTTTAGCCCACGGATCGGATGGTAGCGGGCAGCACATTGGGCATCTGCGAATCTGTCCTAATTGCGGTGGGCCTGTCTTTTTCGCGCCTGATGGAACGAGACGCCCAAGCCCTGCACTCGGCAACGCAGTTGCACATGTACCGTCCGAATTAGACGCTCTGTACAACGAGGCTCGACGATGCACCGCAGCGACCAGCTACACCGCTGCAGTGCTTGTGTGTCGCAAGATGCTTATGAACATCGCGGTAACTCAAGGCGCCGCTGAAGGCCTGAAGTTCATCGAGTACGTTAATTACCTCGCTGAAAAGGGCTACGTACCTCCGAACGGAAAGCACTGGGTAGATCACATCCGAAAGAAAGGTAATGAAGCGACCCACGAGATAACTCTCATGACGGAGGCCGACGCCAAGGAGTTATTGCTATTCATGGAAATGCTGCTGCGCTTCGTGTACGAATTCCCCAGCATGGTCCCGCAACCCACATGAGGTCCAACCGATCCATCAACACGGACGCTACGCGATGAAGCCGCGTAGCGCCGACTATGTCAGACGTTGGGCATTAAAAACAGTAAATTGAGCCATGCAAATTACTCCCGCTAAAATCTCTGATGTTCCTACACTTTGTGAGTTATTGAGCATTTTGTTCTCTCAAGAAGCAGAGTTCAAACCCAATCACGAAGCGCAACGCAGTGGTTTAACTCAAATTATTAGCAACCCCGAAATTGGTCTTATCGTCGTCGCCCGTCAAGGTAGTGAAGTTATTGGTATGGCTAATCTTCTCTACACCGTTTCTACTGCACTTGGTGAGCGCGTTGCGCTCCTCGAAGATATGGTCGTTTCACCTAATGCGCGCGGCAGTGGCATTGGCTCAAGGTTGCTCGAGCAAGCCATTCTGTTAGCACACGCGAACGGATGCAAACGTATCACGTTGCTAACTGATAGTACCAATGAGCCAGCTCAGCGTTTTTATAAAACACATGGCTTTGGTTTTTCAGCTATGGTTCCTCTTCGTCTTTCACTTAGCGAGTTATGCCCAACCCATCATTCAAGCGGGACGCCTGACGGTGCCCCTCAACTCAAACGGTAGACCTCTCAATTATCCATTGATTTTTTGCGCAATAAAGGTATATTTTATATACCATGATAGCTTTTGAATTTGACGAAGTAAAAAGTCAGGCGAATCTTCTGAAACATGGCATCAACTTTGTTGATGCTCAAGCATTATGGAATGACCCAAGGTTATTGGAGGTCCCCGCTAAAACCGAAGATGAGCCGAGATGCCTCATGATCGGACTGATTGGCACAAAGCATTGGTCTGCGGTTATCACTTACAGGGGCAAAAATATTCGGCTTATTTCTGTTCGTCGCTCACGCACCGAGGAGGTGGCATTATATGAAAGCTAAAAACTTTGAAAAGCAATTTGATGAAGATGTTGACATTACGGCTTTGCTAGACGTTTCAAAAGCAAGGCGCGTTTTGCAAGAGCAAAAACGTGTGAATGTTGATTTTCCAACATGGATGATTGAATCTTTAGACCGTGAGGCTGGAAAACTTGGCGTGACTAGGCAATCCATCATTAAAGTGTGGCTTGCCGAGCGTCTTGAGAAAGTTGCCTAACCCAACCATCAAGCGGGACGGTCGCTATCGCGCCCGCCCCTTGGCTCTGCGTTGATGCTGTAGAAAAAAATCAAAATAGCAAAATCATGGCTATATAACTCAATATGCCACAAAGCGATTTTTCTCGGAAAAGAACTTTTTCTACACCCTTGCTAGACGTCATGAAGACCGCTCTCCTCACGCTCGCCGCGCTCACCGTTGGCTACCCTGGACTTGCCGCATCCTCAGCGCCGACCATCGAGGTGCGAGAGGTCAACGTTCACCTCTTGCTCATCCCGTCAGGCGAACTCTCGGAAGATATCGCCGCAATGCCGAGCTTTAGCTCCGGGAACTTCAGAGCGGCACTGCCAATCAAGCCGGTGGACGAAGAGTTCAGGTCCTACCTCATCAAGGTTCGGCTCGAAGCGACCAGAGCTTATTACCCACAGGGAAACATCGGCTCAATCTCGGTTCGAAGCGCAAGAACGAAGAGAGTTCTGTACACGTCAGCTATCAGGAATCTCCACATCACTCAAACAGGCCAAGCCGTCGTCGCGCGCTTTGTTGAGGGATATGTCTGCGAGCCCGTGGACGTCATAGCATCCGTGGGCAATAGTCGAGTCACGAAGCGAATCAACTTCGAGTGCGGCGAATGACGCCTGACTCCTCGGCCAATCCCGACCTGCAGTGTGCCAGCTTATCGACGTTATGCACCAGGCAGAAAGGCTTTCATTGGATTCACGGCACAGTATCGTTTTTGTTGGTGCACCTACCTACATACAACGCAAAGTCAAAGCGCGCTTATTCACAACGCCTCGACCGCGCCGCCGGAGAGCAGGTGGTCGTGCATGCGCTGACCGGCCAGCGCCGCGTCGCGCGCCAGCAGCGCTTCAAGAATCATCCGGTGTTCCTGCAATGATTGCTGCAGGCGTCCGGCAGGGCGCAATGAATCGCGCCGCGCGAGCATGGCAACCTGGCGCGCGTCGCTGATCAGTTGGACCAGATAACGGTTGCCGGCGATTTCCTGCAACGCGCTGTGAAAGCGCTGGTTGGTTTCGAAAAAATGATCCACGTCGTTGGCTGCTGCGTGGCCTTCGAGTTCGGCGTGGATGGCCGAGAGGCGCAAAAAGTCGGCGCTGGTGGCACGGCGCGCGGCGTCTTCTGCTACGCGGCTTTCAAGCAAAGCCATCACCGGAAAGACTTCGCTGCGCTCCTGCTCGGATAACTCCGTCACATAACAGCCTCGGCGTGGTTTCAAAGTCACCAGGCCTTCCGAGGCCAGCACTTTGAGCGCCTCGCGCATGGGCGTGCGGCTGATGCCATACTCGGCCGCAAGCACTTGCTCGTCGATCCAGCTACCGGGTGGCAACTCGTGCGCAAAAATTCTGGCGCGCAGACGCTCGGCCACCTGCGCATAGAGCGCCGGGGGGTTGATTGTCGTGAGGGCAGCATGCGGCGTGCCTTGGGCTGGTTTTTTTGCTATCATAATTATGAATGCAGTATCATATCGAGTCATCAGAAAGTCAACTGCAGCAGCGTCTTATCAGCGTCTAACAAGCATCCTGCTGTTATCACGCGTTATCATCCAGTCATCGCGCAGTTTTGAAAAAATTTTTGAAAAACAATGCGGCAGAGAGGTCACCCCCATGAGTAGCCATTCCAATTCTTCCGACGGGTCTAACCCCGTACCCACCCCTTCACTGGAAACCTGGGCCAAGGCCGCTGCCAAATCGGCGCCCGGTGGCGATGTCTCGCAGCTGAATTGGGAAACACCCGAAGGCATTACCGTCAAACCACTGTACACCCAGGCGGATACCGCAGATCTTGCATTCGCCAACACCTTGCCCGGCTTTGCACCCTATGTGCGCGGCCCGCAGGCGACGATGTATGCCGTGCGGCCATGGACGATCCGCCAATATGCGGGGTTTTCCACCGCGGAAGAATCCAACGCGTTTTATCGCAAGGCCCTGGCCGCTGGTGGCCAAGGGGTCTCGGTGGCTTTCGATCTGGCCACGCATCGCGGCTACGATTCGGATCATCCCCGCGTCACGGGTGACGTGGGCAAGGCGGGTGTCGCCATCGACTCGGTGGAGGATATGAAAATCCTGTTCGACAGCATTCCGCTCGACAAGGTCTCGGTGTCGATGACCATGAATGGCGCGGTGCTGCCCATTCTTGCCGGTTATGTCGTCGCGGCTGAAGAGCAAGGCGTCACGCAAGACCAGCTCTCGGGCACGATACAGAACGACATCCTCAAAGAGTTCATGGTGCGCAACACCTATATCTATCCACCCGAACCATCCATGCGCATCATTGCCGACATCATCGGGTACACGGCAAAGCACATGCCGAAATTCAATTCGATTTCGATTTCCGGCTATCACATGCAAGAAGCCGGGGCGACGCAGGCACTCGAACTGGCTTTCACGCTGGCCGATGGCCGCGAGTATGTAAAAACAGCGATTGCCAGCGGCATGGACGTGGATGAGTTCGCCGGACGGCTGTCATTCTTCTTTGCCATCGGCATGAACTTCTATCTTGAAGTGGCCAAGCTGCGCGCCGCGCGCCTGTTGTGGTGGCGCATCATGAACGAGTTCCAGCCGAAAAATCCCAAGTCCTCCATGCTGCGCACGCACTGCCAGACTTCCGGCTGGTCACTCACCGAGCAGGCGTCCCCGCACTTCGACGGTCTCTACGCCGCCGCGATGCGCATGACCCGCAACCCGGCCGACGCCGAGGACCTGGTCCAGGAGACCCTGATCCGGGCCTACCGCGGGTTCGAGGGGTTCTCCGACGGGACCAACCTGC
>JALRCC010000106.1 GCA_023257495.1 Rugosibacter sp.
TAGAAATTTTTACTTCTTCGCCATTTTTCATGACGGTTACCATCTTGTGCAGCACATACGATGGAAAGCCTGCTGCAATACCAACACCCGCTGCTTGCAATCCAGCGCGCACACGCGCAATTGTTCCGTGATGATCACTGCCCTGCACATTAATGACTTGATGATAGCCACGCTGCCATTTAGTAATGTGATATGCGACGTCTGGTACAAAATACGTGTAGGTACCGTCGGATTTTTTCATAACGCGATCTTTGTCATCGCCATATTCCGTGCTGCGTAGCCAGAGCGCGCCTTCCTGCTCATAGGTTTTATTAGCGGCGATCAATGCAGCGACAGCAGCGTCCACTTTGCCATCGCTATACAGCGACGATTCGAGATAATAATTATCGAAGCGCACACCAAACGCCTGCAAATCTAAATCTTGTTCGCGACGCAGATACGTCACTGCAAAGCGACGAATCGATTCGATGTCATGCACATCGCCCGACGCGGTAACCGGCTCACCATTAGCAGCTGATACGGTTTTCTTGGCTAGAAAATCCGTCGCGATATCAGCGATGTAATCACCGTTGTAGGCTGACTCTGGCCAATCAGCATCGCCAGGCTTATGCCCCAATGCGCGTGCTTGTACCGAGCTAGCTAACGTAGCGATCTGAACACCCGCATCGTTGTAATAAAACTCGCGCAATACGTCATGCCCCTGCGCTTCAAGCAACGCGCATATCGCATCACCCAACGCACCCTGACGACCATGACCTACATGCAGTGGGCCCGTCGGATTGGCTGACACAAATTCCACCAACACCTTGCTACGATTTGCGTCATTACTAAAACCATAGCACTGCGCATCATTGAATATTTGCGTAACAATTTGCTGCTTCGCTGCTAACGCAACACGCACATTAATAAATCCTGGTCCGGCAATCTCAAGTGCGTCGATCAAACCCGTACGCGACGGGTTACTCATCACGGCATCGGTGATGGCTTGTGCAATGTCACGTGGATTTTTTTTCAGTGGCTTAGCAATTTGCATGGCGACCGTGCAAGCTAAGTCACCATGACTGGGATCACGTGGGCGTTCAAGCGTAATTTCTGGTGCAGTTAACTCACTACCGGCGAGTAGCGATGCCACCGCCTGCTCGAAAATTGTCGCTATCTGGGCTTTGTGTCGGGAGTGCATTAATGGGGATCCGGTTCGCGGCCAGGGTTGGCGCACGTAAAAGGTCGATTATACCGGCAGGCATGCCCTCAGATTCGACCCTGGCTCAGGTACGACCAAGGATTGACGGGGGTTTTAGCCCGGTTCAGGCTAATTCGACCGGATTCGACCCAGATCGGTGGGCAAACGACCGAAAAAAAGGACGCCCGCAGGGCGAGCGTCCCAGAGAGGAGATAGTGCTTTTGCTTCACTGCTTTCGTGCCGCAGTGCGGCACAGCGCAAGAATCCCGCATCCCCAGCACTATGTCAACTATGAATTACACTTAAGAAGTAAACATTAGTTGACATAGACGGCACCCACCTCTAGAGTACCTTAGTGAATGATGCGGGGAATCCACCCCGGCCTCCGGACCACTATGAAACTGCTGAACCAATACACCCGAAAACTGACATCCAAGATGAGCTCGGAATGGATGCCTTTTGCCGATGTGGCAACAGCCGACATGCCGCTATCGCGGCTACTTCGCCTGTCGATGTTTCAGCTTTCCATAGGTTTAGCCACCGCTTTGCTGGTCGGCACTCTGAACCGCGTCATGATTGTCGAGCTGGGCGTGCCCGCTTGGTGGGTCGCGTTATCGGTCGCGCTGCCGCTCGTATTTGCCCCGCTCAGAGCACTCATAGGTTTCAAATCTGACAAACATCGCTCAGCACTCGGTCTGCGCCGCCTACCTTATTTGTGGATTGGTACGCTGCTCCTGTTTGGCGGCTTGGCCATCATGCCGTTTGCCTTGTTGCTGCTGTCAGACCCACCCGAAGGCACGCTGTGGTTGGGTCAGTTGGGGGGGATGTTGGCCTTTGTGCTGGTGGGTGCAGGTTTGCAGGTAACGCAAACAGCAGGCATGGCACT
>JALRCC010000158.1 GCA_023257495.1 Rugosibacter sp.
AGCGGCAAATACAAAACGTCGCCCTGGTGCGATATTTGGCTATGTTCATGATCGAGTGTCAAACGCAGTGATTGGCCCAGCCAGCGAATGGATGCGCCTTCATGCCAACGTAATGCGGCATCCGGTGCCACGGCATCCAGCCGCAGATCAAGTTGGGGTTTGCGAATCGACCTCATGGTTATCTGTAGCAAGATTATCTGTAGCGAGATAAAGCTGTGGGCTGATGTGACGCATTTCCGCTTCTATCCAGGCTTCTGCCCGCGCCAAAACTTCGGATGCAGTCAGGCCTTTGGGATCAATGGCCGGGCCGATACTCACGGTGACAACCCCGCTTTTCTTGAACAAGGCATTCTTGCCCCAGAATTCACCCGAGTTCAGTGCGACGGGGACGACAGGTGCGCCCGTGGCTGTGGCCAGAAAAGCGCCGCCGCTTTTGTAGCGGTGCTTTCCACCGGGTGGTGCGCGCGTGCCTTCCGGAAAGATGATGACGGTATAACCTTCGTCAAGGCGGGTGCGGCCTAGTTCGACCAGGTGTTTGATCGCGGCTTTGCCTGCATCGCGATCAATCGGAATCATTGGCGTGAGCGCGAGCGCCCAGCCGAAAAAGGGCAGGTTCTTGATTTCCTGTTTCCAGACGAAAACAGCGTCTTTGAAGACTTCTTGCAGCAGCAGGGTTTCCCAGGCCGATTGATGTTTTGAAAACACAATGGCTGCGTGTGGCGGGATGTTTTCTGCGCCAATCAAGCGATAAGGAATACCCAGAACATGTTTGACCAGCCAGATCGCAAAGCGCACCCAGGGCATGGCCAAACGATACCGCCAATGTAACGGAAGCGGAAAACTGACCAGAATGAACAGCACCATGTAAGGCGGCGTGGTGATGATCAAGAGGGCTAAATAAAGCAGGGAGCGGAAGAGTGACAACATGGACTTATGTGTATTCAAGCGAGCAAGTGGGCGACAGCCGCTGCAAGATCAGGAAAAATAGGGGTGCCCGCAGGCAGATCAGGATCAGTGGCCGTTTTTTTGCCTTTGCCGGTGAGCACCAGCATGGGTTTGGCACCGATCGCGACAGCGGCTTGCAGATCGCGCAGTGCATCGCCTATGGCGGGCACGTCGGTTAGGTTTGTATTAAAGCGTTTGGAAATTTCGTGCAACATGCCCGGCTTGGGTTTGCGGCAAGCGCAATTGTCAGTGCTGGTATGCGGACAGAAAAAGATGGCATCAATGCGCCCGCCCACTTGCGCCAAGGCTTTGATCATTTTTTCGTGGATCGCGTTGAGCGTATCCATTTCGAACAAACCACGACCGACGCCCGATTGATTTGTTGCTACCACCACGCGATAGCCTGCCTGGTTCAGCTGCGCGATAGCCGCCAGGCTGCCGGGAATGGGTTTCCATTCCTCAGGCGATTTGATGAACTGGGCGGAATCAAAATTGATCACACCATCGCGGTCGAGAATAATCAGCTTCATGGGATGTCAGTCTATGGTTTATGGGGTCAGTAGAAGACGAGGAAAACAGCCACCTGACCTGGCTATTCATCAGGTTTGGCTGTTTTTTTCGGCGGGTGTTTGCCCCAACATTACAGCAGCTCACTACAGCAACTCAATGCCGAAGCGGCGTACCGCAAGCGCAAACAGGCCGAAGCAAATCAGGGTGATAACTACGCTGGCGAGCAAGGTTGGCCAGAACCCCAAGCGTGGCAGCAACACCGGAAAGGCCAGGAACATCGGCAGCGTGGGGACGACATACCAGAACGTATACCAGGCGTGGTTGGCTATTTTTGATGCAGGCTGATTTTCAATGTGCAGCCAGATGAGCGTCAAAAGGGTCACTAGCGGCAAGGCGGCAACCAGGCCGCCGAGCTTGTCGCTGCGTTTGGCAATTTCGGACACCAGCACGACAACTGCCGCCGTGGTGAGGTATTTCGTCATGAGCCAGAACATTGGGGTGAGCTGGCCTTAACTTGATAAGCGCGAAATATCCGCCGCGCAGTTCATCAGTCGGGCGAGCTGTGCGAGCAGCGCCAGACGATTGGCGCGAATCGCTGCGTCATCTGCATTGACCATCACATCGGCAAAAAAAGCGTCGACGGCCGGGCGCAGATTCGCCAGTGATTTCAAGGCCGTGGTGTAGTCGTTATGGGTGAGCTGCGCCTCGATCAGCGGGGTGAGTTTTTCAACTTCGGCAAACAGGGTTTTTTCTGCCGGTTCATGGAGTAACGTCGAGTTAACCGTGTTGCCAAATGGCTCGGTGGATTTTTTCAGAATATTCACGATGCGCTTGTTGGCTGCGGCAAGCGCTGTCGCTTCGGGCAACAGTGCAAAGGCTTTGACGGCGGCCAGGCGTTGCGGTACTTCGTCTATTCGCGTTGGGTTTTGGGCGAGTACGGCATCGATGGCATTCGGTTCGTGCCCGGCATCGCGCAACAGGTTGCGTAAACGCTCACGGAAAAACTCGGCGCTGGTGATACGGCACTCGGACGTTAATACCACGGGTGGAAAGCCTGCTGCGGCGTCCTCGATCAGATCCGTCAAATTCAACGGTAGCGGTGTTTCCATCAGAATCCGCAAGATGCCGAGCGCTGCGCGGCGCAGACCGAACGGATCTTTATCGCCCGTCGGAATCTGCCCAATACCGAAAAAGCCGATCAGCGCGTCAAGCTTATCCGCCAGCGCGACCGCACAAGCGACTGTGCTGCGGGGCAGGGCGTCGCCGTTAAAGCGTGGGCGGTAGTGAGCTTCGATCGCTGCGGCCACCGTGGCAGATTCGCCATCGTTCAGTGCGTAATAGCGCCCCATGATGCCTTGCAGTTCAGGGAATTCGCCCACCATGTCGGTGACCAGATCGGCTTTGGCCAAGAGCGCGGCGCGCTCGGCTTCACGCACATCGGTGGGCAAACCGGCCGCATCCAGGCGTTGGGCAATGGCTGCGGCGAGTTTGATCAGGCGATCAACCCGTTCGCCTTGCGACCCTAGTTTGTTGTGATACACGACGCTGGCGAGCTTGCCGATACGCGCGGAGAGCGGGGTTTTTTTGTCCGTCTCGAAAAAGAACTTTGCATCCGCCAGCCGTGGCCGCACCACGCGCGCGTTGCCGGTGATGATGTGCGATGGATCGGCAACCTGCATGTTGCTCACCACAAGGAAGCGATTGGTGAGCTTGGCATCCGCTGCGGCACTATCCATCAGCGGAAAGTATTTCTGGTTCGCCTTCATGGTCAGAATCAAACATTCTTGCGGCACGGCAAGAAATGCTTCTTCAAACCCGGCTTCATAGACTGACGGATATTCGACGAGCGCGGTGACTTCATCGAGCAAGGCCTCATCCTGTAGCCAAGTGCGCTGGCCGGCGGCCGCATCGAGCTGGGCACGAATTTTTTCACGGCGTTGCTCGAAAGAGGCTATTACGTGGCCTTGTTGTTCTAGTGTCGCGGCATAATCATCGGCACTGGATAGCGTCATTTCACCTGCACTCATAAAGCGATGGCCACGTGTAGTGTTACCGCTCGTTAACCCCAACGCAGTGCCGGACACAACGCGGGTGCCATGCAGTAATACCAGACCATGCACCGGGCGCACGAACTGCACTTCGCTGTTACCCCAGCGCATGAGCTTGGCCACGGGGAGTTTTTTCAACGCTGTCTCCACCAGTGGCCCCAGCACTGCAT
>JALRCC010000198.1 GCA_023257495.1 Rugosibacter sp.
GGGCCGCGATGGACAAGTTCGCCGGGTTCATCGTCATCACACAGCGTGCCATCGGCGCGCAGCACCAGCACCTCGGCATGCGGAATGGCTCGGCCAATCGAATCGGGCCGGCGGTCGACCTGGTCGGGCGGAAGATAGGTCGAGCGAAACGCTTCGGTGAGGCCATACATCAGAAAGGGTTTGGCCTGCGGCGCTTTCTCGCGCAGCCGCGCCAGGGTGTCGCCGGGCATGCGGCCACCGGTGGTGGCGAAATAGCGCAAGGCATCGGCACATCCCGCGGGCCAGGTGCTGCGCGCGAGCTGGATGTATAGCGGCGGCACGGCGGTGAGGCCGGTGATGCACTCGTCACGCAGCGCGCGCAGCAGGTCACGCGGCAACAGGTAGTTGTGCAGTACCACGCAGGCACCGGCATGAAACGCGGTGGTGAGCTGGCTGAATCCGGCATCGAACGACAAGGGCAGGGCAGCGAGCAGACGGTCGTCCGGACGGTTCTCAAGATACTGCGCAACGCTTTGTGCGCCGATCAGGAAATTGCGGTGCGAGATCACCACGCCTTTGGGTTTGCCGGTGCTGCCCGAGGTGTAGAAAATCGCCACGGCGTTGGTACCCGGAGGAGTCTGTGCAGCGCGAAAAGTCGGCGCTGGTGATACGGTGCCTGATGCCTCTGCCATGAGCGCTGACCATGCGGGATGCGCCGCGTGAGTCGATGCATCATCCGTGAGCACGATGTGGCGCAGCGTGGGGCAGTTGGCCAGTGTTGCCTCAAGCGAATCCAGACGTGCAGCGGAGGTGACGAGCATGGTGACAGCGCAGTCGTTGAGGATGTGCCCGACTTGTTCTGCGCGCAGAATCGGGTTTATCGGCACAAAGAGGCCGCCAGCATGGGCTGTGCCAAAGCAGGCAATGACGGTTTCCTGGCGTTTTTCGAGATACACCGCGACGCGTTCGCCAGGCATCAAGCCAAGCGCTACGAGTGCTCGCGCGCACTGTTCGGTTTGCTGCCAAAGCTCGGCATAGGTGACTTTTTTTACGCCATCAATCAATGCCAGCGCTTGTGGCGTGCCTTGCGCGCTATTGCGGATCAGATCGGGTAACAGTTGGTGGGTCATGTTGGTTTTCTCATTCGCCAGGCGCGGAGTTTTTTCCCGATATAGTGGCGTGCGGCTGTAAAAATGCCGCGCGGCGTGGCAAGGTCAAATGCAATCAGTCCGTGCCGCTCACGGCGATGGCTCATCCAGTCCTGCTTGTAGGCATCGTCGCCACTGAGGTAGTCAATCTCATCCACAGCATCCACATCCAGCGCGTGCTCCATCAGCGTTGCAGTCAGCAATGAGCCGGGTGAAAAACGTGCGGCATCCGGATCATAAGCCAGCTTGAAAATATACGCCTTGCCTTGATCCACCAACCAGATCTGGCTGGCGATGGCGATACCATCGAGCGACAAGACGCCCAGCCGCAGTTTGCCCTTTTGTGCCGCAAGAACACACAGCCCGCGCACAAACCCGGGGAAGGCTTCCGTCGGTTTCCAACTGCGCTGGTAGATGGTTTCAAAAGCGCTGATCGCCGTGTCGAGTAATGCTCCCGACTGGGTGTGAATGTCCACTTTCCATGTTCCCGCGCGGTCGAGTTTTTTGCGTGCGCGGTGCACGGTGTTTTGTAAAGCCGAAGGGCGCTGCGCAAAATAATCGGCAAAGGCAAGGCGGGTGCAGGGCAGAGTCCAATTGCCAAAACAAAAATAATTGTCGACGGCGTAACCTGCCGTGGTGAGTGCGCTACGCATGGCTGGATAAAAAGTGCCGGTGGTATCGAGCGGTTGCAGTTGAATGACCGCAGGGCATGGTTTTTTATGGCGCAAAAAACGAGCGATGGCCATCAACGCAGGTGCTGCCAGCCCATCCATCGGTGCATCGGATGTGGTCAAACCGTTGACGTTCGGACTGTCGTACAACACCAAGGGCGCATACAGTGGGGTGTAAAAATTGCTCAGGCTGATGAGCCTGTCAGGTTCTTGAATCAGCGGCAAGCCAAGGATGGGCGCGCCATCGTTTGTGACCATGAGCCATTGCAAAGCGGTGCCTGCAGGCAAGCCGTGTTGCGCGAGCAGTGCAAACCAGTCGGCGGTTTGAAAAAACGCGCCATGATCGCTGGCCTGCTTTGCTGACATGGCCACCCCAAACGTGGTGAAGTCAGCAAAGCGATGAACGAGCATGATGGCTTTTGGTTAAGCTTTGGCTAGTGGCGGTTATTGGTGGCCGTTGGTCGCTATTGGTGGCTATTGGTGACTATTGCCGCCCGATCGCAAAGTATTCGAGTCCCGCTGCGCGGACATGCGCTGGTTCATAAAGGTTGCGGCCATCGAAGATCACCGGGGTTTTAAGCTTGGCCTTGATGGTAGAAAAATCCGGCGCGCGGAATTCTTTCCACTCGGTCACAATCGCCAGCATGTCTGCGCCTTCGAGTGCGTCCATGGGGTTCTGGGCGTATTCAAGGCGCGGCTCGGCACCATAAATGCGCTGGGTTTCGTGAATGGCCACAGGGTCATACGCGCGCACGCGCGCGCCACGTTTGAATAACTCGGCGATGAGGACACGGCTCGGTGCTTCGCGCATGTCGTCGGTATTTGGTTTGAAGGCCAGCCCCCACAAGGCCACTTTTTTGCCGGAGAGGTCTTCGCCAAAATGGGCAACAATTTTTTTCGCCAGCACGTGCTTTTGCGCTTCGTTGGCGCCTTCCACCGCTTGTAGCACCTTGAGGTCTTGCCCGGCGGCGTGCGCGGTGCGCACCAGCGCTTGCACATCCTTGGGAAAACATGATCCGCCATAACCACAGCCGGGGTAGAGAAAGTGATAGCCGATGCGTGGGTCAGAGCCGATACCCTGACGTACCAGTTCGATATCTGCGTTGAGTTTTTCTGCCAGATTGGCCAGCTCGTTCATGAAACTGATGCGCGTGGCGAGCATCGCATTGGCAGCATATTTGGTCAACTCGGCCGAGCGCACGTCCATCACGATCAGGCGTTCATGGTTGCGCTGGAATGGGGCGTAAAGCTGGCGCATCATGTTGGCGGCCTGATCGTCAGAGACGCCCACCACAATGCGATCTGGTTTCATGAAATCGTCAATCGCCGCGCCTTCCTTTAAGAATTCCGGGTTGGAGACGACGCTGAAATTGATTTGGGTACCACGTGAGGTGAGCACTTCGCTAATCGCCGCGCGCACTTTATCAGCCGTACCTACGGGGACGGTCGATTTGTCGACCACGACCTTGTAGCCGGTCATATGCTGGCCGATGTTGCGGGCGGCAGCCAGCACGTACTGCAAATCAGCCGAGCCATCTTCGTCGGGCGGCGTGCCCACTGCAATGAACTGGATATCGCCATGCGCTACCGCTGCGGGAATATCCGTCGTAAAGCGCAGGCGGCCAGCTTCTTTGTTGCGCTTGACCATCGCTTCTAACCCCGGCTCGTAAATGGGAATGCCACCTTCGGTGAGAATACGAATTTTATTGGCATCCACATCAAGGCACAGCACATCGTTGCCCACTTCAGCAAGGCAGGCACCAGAAACCAGGCCAACGTAGCCTGAGCCAATGACGGTAATTTTCATGGGATCTATCCAGATAACAAAACGGGGCAAATGATAGCTGAATTATTCGCGTAGTTTGAGTTATCTGGGCAATCAGCACGGGATGAAATTCGCGGGATAATGCCACGCTGGGTTGGTGGAGGAAAAACAGAGAAATGCATTGTCTCTGCTTGCTGCCATAATTCAATTGATTGACCCATGACACAAAAAATCAAGCGATTCATTGCTTCCTATGCCAGTTGATGTTCTCTTTCTGTTGAAAAAACTCTTGTCGGTGGTGTTATTGCCACCGCTCTTGCCATTGTTGCTCATTGTGTGCGGGCTATGGCTTTATGGGCGACGGCCGCGCCTGGCCAGGGTCTTGGCCTGGGGTGGCGTGCTGCTTGGTTTGTTGTTGACGACGCCCGCCGGGGTTGATCTGTTGTCGACACCCCTGGAGCGTGTTCCCGTACTGCAATCGACTGACTTGCCACGTGCGCAGGCGATTGTCATTCTGGGCGGCGGGCAACGCCTGCACATGCCGGAGTATGGTGGCCCCACACCCAACCGGATCACGCTGGAGCGGCTGCGTTATGGTGCGCGTCTGGCGCGGCAAAGTGGTTTGCCGGTGCTGGTCAGTGGCGGTGCTGGGTCTGACAAGCCGGGCGAGGCGCTTGCCATGGCGCGCAGTTTGCGTGAGGATTTTCAAATCACGCCGCGCTGGCTGGAAGCCCGGTCGCTGGATACGGCCGACAACGCGCGGTTTTCAGCCGTGCTGCTGCATGCTGCCGGAATTCACCGCATTGTGCTGGTGACCCATGCGGCGCACATGCGACGGGCGATGAATGAATTTTCTGCTCAGGGATTGGAAGTGATTCCCGCGCCCACCGGCTTTTTTTATCAGAGCAGTGCAGGAAGCGAGTTCAGCGACTTCTTGCCGAATGCCACGGCGGCTTATGCAGGCTGGTACACCTTGCATGAATGGTTGGGGTTGCTGGCGCAAGCGGTGCGAGGCCTGCAGCCCTTGAAACCCTTTGCTGCGTCCGAACCGGTTTCTGGCGCACGCGCTACGTATAATCAAAAACAATGAATTCGTCCCATTCAACCTACCTTCAGGGAAAACATGAATCTTGAAAAAGAAGTCTTGACCATTCTCGACACAACACTCGGTCTGCGTGGCCGGGGGTTGGCGTTTACTCCGGAGACGCCTCTGCTCGGGGCGTTGCCCGAGTTTGATTCGATGGCAATTGTCAATCTGGTAACCGGGCTGGAAGATCGGTTTGGCGTGCGGGTTGATGATGAAGAGATTGAGGGAAGTCTGTTTGCCACCGTGGGCGCGTTGCTTGACTTTGTGCGGCATAAAGTCGGCTCGCCGCAGGCGCGATAAAAACTTTTCCGGCAAAGCGTGCCCGCGATACTTCCCGTGACACTCTCAGTGACATTCCTTGTGACACTTCTTCTTTGACACTTCTTCTCTGACCCTTCGCCTGTGACAGCGCAGCCCTTTTTTCTTTCAGTTGGCGGTCGTTCGCGGTTTTGTCTTTATCACCCGCCGGTGTTATCCGGCGCGGCGTTTCGTGGCGCTGTTGTATACATCCACCCGTTTGCCGAGGAAATGAATTTTTCGCGGCGCATGGCCGCGTTGCAATCGCAAGCCTTGGCGGCGCAGGGTTATGCCGTGCTGCAAATCGACCTCTTGGGGTGCGGCGATAGCGCCGGAGATTTCAGCGAGGCCAGTTGGTCGGTCTGGGTGGCTGACGTTGTCGCGGCTGCGCGTTGGATACAGTCGCGCCACGCCACGGGTGATGCGGCCATTCCGCTGACCTTCTGGGGCTTACGCGTCGGCTGCCTGTTGGCGGTTGAGGCCGCTGGTGCGCTGGATGAGCCGGTGGATTTTCTGTTCTGGCAGCCGGTTGTGTCGGGCGAGACGCATTGGCGGCAGTTTCGGCGTCTGGCGGTCGCTGCCCGAGCGCTGGAAAATGACACAGGGGTGCACAAACATGAGCCGGAGCGGGTGGCAGAAAATGCCCTGGTGATTGAGATTGCCGGGTATTGCATCGCGCCTGCGCTGATTGCCGGTTTATCCGCTGCGCACCTGGTGTTGCCGGTCAATACGCGGCGTGTGCGCTGTATCGAGGTCGGCAGTTGGCCGCTTGCGGATGAAAACAGTGAAAATTCGCCACCTTTATCGCCCGCGCTGGCGGCGGCTGTTGGTGCGTGGCGCGAACAGGGCAAGGATGCGTGCTGCACCGTGGTGCCGGGTGCCGCCTTCTGGCAAATCGCCGAGGCTGAAGATTGCCCGGCCTTGCGGGCAGCGACAATGCAGCTCTTGATGGAGAGCGGCGATGACAATGCCTGAACTGCCTGAGCCGAACGAATCGCCCGTCGTCTTCGAGTGCGCGGGGGAACGTCTGATTGGCGTGGTCAGCATGCCAAACCAGCCGACGGATACCGGCGTGCTCATCTTGGTGGGGGGTAGGCAGTATCGCGCGGGCAGTCACCGGCAATTCGTGTTGCTTGCTCGCCGTCTCGCCAGCGCCGACTTTTCTTGCATGCGCTTCGATTTTCGCGGCATGGGAGACAGTACGGGCGAGCCGCGTGATTTTGCAGCGATGGATGCCGATATTGCCGCTGCGCTGGCGGCATTCAAAACGCATTGCCCGCATATCAAGCGGGTGGTGCTGTGGGGCTTGTGTGACGCGGCTACCGCTGCGGTGCTGTATTGGCAGCGGACGGGCGACCCGTTGGTGGCCGGGTTGTGTCTGGTGAATCCCTGGCTGCGAACCGAAGCCAGTCTGGCGCGGGCGCGGGTGCGGCATTATTACGTCGAGCGCTTGCTAAGCCCTGATTTCTGGCGCAAGTTGCTAAGCGGCGGGGTCGGGCTGAAAGCATCTCTTAGGGAATATTTCAGCCAGCGGCGCGTGGCACGCCGTATCACCAGCGCCGACTTTATCAGCGACACCCTGGCAGGGCTGCGTCGCTTTCCCGGGCAGTTGCTGGTGGTGTTGAGCGGGCGCGATCTGGTGGCTAAAGAATTTATGGATACGCTAGTACGCCGCGGAAACATGCCTCTGCTGAGTGGATCGAATCAAATGCGTATAGAGATCCCCGACTCTGACCATACCTTCTCGCAATCCGCTGCCCGTGAGGCAATGGAAACTGGGGTGCTGGCCTGGCTTGAAAACGGCGTTGAGGAGCGGCACGTACGGTGAGCTTGATCTGAAACTGGGCTAACAGGTATTGACCTTCTATTTGTTTTAAGAGAGGCAAAAAAAGATGTAAAAAAAACCGACACGCGCGAGCGCGTATCGGTTGTTGTGTTGCTTAGGCGATTAAATATTATTTGGCAGCTTTGCGACGGCGCGAGGCGGCCAGGCCGGCCATGCCGATACCGAGCAGCGCCAGGGAAGCAGGCTCGGGAACAACTCCGCCAGGGCCTGTGCCAGGAGGAATGCTGGTAATTCCTGTGATGGTGAACTGTCCAGGATCACTCATCGTATCGACACAGCAGGCTGTGCCGGTGAATAGTCCCCAAGTGCCATTACCCAGAACAAGTGGGTCGGTTAGAAACCAGTCATTTTCGAATGCACTATTACTAAAGTGCGCTGGATCGACTGCATAACCGGTCAACGTGCCCGCTGTTACCATGGCATCCATTCCTGCGGTGGTGCCGCCGAGATTGTTCTGAACGGTTTTCCATTGAAACAAGGTCCAGGTGGATGGGTCAGTGCCGTAAACCCCGATCCTGACGCCACCATTGTC
>JALRCC010000207.1 GCA_023257495.1 Rugosibacter sp.
CTAGAGGGGCGAGCTTTAACTGTTGCTTATTCAGGCGGTTTGGATTCAACGGTTTTACTACACGCACTTCAGCGTATCGCACCTTTACTGAATTTGCGTTTGACTGCAGTTCATGTACACCACGGGTTAAGCAAAAATGCAAACGAGTGGGCTGATCACTGTGCCCAGACTTGTGCCTCGCTGGACATTGATCTATCTGTTATCAATGTTTTTGTTAAACCATTATGTGGCGAGGGGGTTGAAGCAGCTGCAAGAAAAGTACGGCTCGATGCTTTGCTGACGCATTCCTCAGGACAAGTATGCATGGCACATCATGCAGATGATCAAGCAGAAACTGTTTTGCATAATCTGTTGCGCGGATCCGGGGTAAGAGGGGCTGGAGGTATTCCGATGTTGCGTGGACGGGTGCTACGTCCATTTCTTGAGCTACCCAGAGAATGCCTTTTTGACTATGCAACTAAGCGTCAGTTGAAATGGATAGAAGACGAAAGCAATCAAGATCGCTATTACACGCGTAACTATCTGCGTCATGAAGTTGTGCCTTTACTTAGAGAACGTTTTCCTAAAGCCATTGAACAATTGTCGGTTGCTGCCAGGCGATTTTCAGATGCCCAGGCTTTATTGGATGATCTGGCCTTGCTGGACTTAAAAAAAGACCAGTTTTTGTTTCCTCTTAAAACAAGTCTATTGCGTGAATTGCCCGAAGCTCGGGCGAGGAACTTGATGCGTTCACTATTGAGTAGCAACGATGTTCAGTTACCCGATGAGCGTCGCCTCAATGAGTTTGTCCGGCAGGTTCGAACGGCGGCGACTGATCGCCATCCGAGTATTGAAATGCCAGCGTATCGACTGTGGGTTGCGGCAAGCGAGCTTCATTTTGCTAAGAAAGTCTAGGTGCAGCAAAAGAGACATTCGAAAGCTGCGGGGATGCAGACGATATGCGATAAAATGGTGAATGGTCCTTGTTAAATTACCCACCACTGGAGAATGTTATGGCTGTAGAGCGTACCCTTTCAATTATCAAACCTGACGCAGTAGCTAAGAATGTGATTGGCGAGATTTATTCGCGCTTTGAGAAGAGTGGCCTCAAAGTTGTTGCTGCCCGTATGCATCACCTGTCACGTCAAGAGGCTGAGGGTTTTTACGCTGTACACAAGGCGCGCCCGTTTTTTAATGATCTCGTTTCGTTCATGATTTCTGGTCCCGTTATGGTGCAGGTCCTCGAGGGCGAGAATGCTGTACTTAATCATCGGCAGCTGATGGGTGCCACCGATCCCAAAAAAGCTGATCCCGGAACTATCCGCGCCGATTTTGCCGACAGCATTGATGCCAACGCGGTGCATGGTTCGGATGCAGCTGAAACTGCTGCCGTTGAAATTGCCTATTTCTTCCCGGCGATGGGCGTTTACTCGCGCTAATTCGCCATGGCAGTTAACCTCCTTGATTTTGATGCGGAAAGCATGACGGCATGGTTTTCTCAGCAAGACGAGAAACCTTTTCGTGCCCGTCAGGTTTTGCGCTGGATGCATCACTTTGGGGAGGGTGACTTTAATAAGATGAGCGATCTTGCAAAATCGCTCCGCGAGAAACTCCTTGTCCGTGCCACCGTAGTACCACCGCCGATTATTAGCGATCAATTATCTGACGATGGAACGCGCAAATTCTTGTTCGATGTGGGCAATGGTAATGCGGTGGAAACGGTTTTTATCCCGGAAGGGCAACGAGGAACGTTGTGTGTTTCATCGCAAGCCGGTTGTTCGCTTGCCTGCGTATTTTGTTCTACCGGACGACAGGGATTTAACCGGAATTTAACGACAGCTGAAATCATCGGCCAGGTATGGCAGGCAAACCGGGCCTTGGGCCATGATCCCGCAGGAGACCGCGTCATCAGTAATATCGTGATGATGGGCATGGGTGAGCCGCTGACTAATTTTGAAAATCTCATTCCAGCCTTGCAGCTCATGCTGGATGATAATGCCTATGGGTTATCTCGGCGTCGGGTTACCGTTTCCACTTCGGGCATTGTTCCGGCAATCGATCGTTTGGCTCAGGCATGCCCCGTCGCTCTGGCAGTTTCTTTGCATGCGCCAACGGATGGCTTGCGCGACAAGCTGGTGCCGATCAATCGTAAATATCCATTGGCTGAGTTACTTGCTGCCTGCCAGCGTTATTTGGAATACGCGCCGCGTGACTTCATAACCTTTGAGTATGTCATGCTGGATGGCGTCAATGATCGTGATGAAGATGCACGTGCCTTGTTGCACTTGGTGCGCGATGTACCCTGTAAATTTAATCTGATTCCTTTCAACCCTTTCCCGAACTCCGGTTTTCGTCGATCATCGGTCGATCGAGTGCGTCGCTTCGCTTCTCTATTAAGTGATGGCGGTTTGATAACCACAACCCGAAAAACACGAGGGGATGATATTGATGCGGCATGCGGTCAGCTGGCTGGCAAGGTGTTGGACAAGTCAAAGCGCACATTGCGCACAGCGACGATTCCCATGAGTGCTTTTTCAAAAACCGAGATCATTCAATGAGCAAGTTAAATCGTTTATTGTTGGGCGCGCTATCAGGATCCCTCATTGCCATTGCTGGGTGCACCACAACAGGGACGAGTCCGGCGACGCGAGGAGAGGGTGCTGAGCAAGCAATGTCGGAGCGCGCGCCAAGAAATGAAATCCAACAGCGCGCCAAGGTGCATACGGAACTCGGCTCACTGTATTTATTTGATGGACGTGCGGCGGTTGCGCTTGAAGAGGCGCGTATTGCACTCTCGGTAGACTCGAGCTATGCCCCTGCTTACAATTTGCTTGGTCTTATCCATATGGCGCTCAACGAGCCGCGCATGGCGGAAGAAAATTTCACAAAAGCATTGCGTTTAGCACCGGGCGATCCTGAAATAAATAATAATTTCGGCTGGTTTTTATGTCAGAACGGTCGAGCGAAAGAAGCGATGGGTTATTTTGCCGCATCAGCCAGAAACCCGCTTTATTCCACTCCGACCAAACCGAATACCAACGCAGGTATTTGTGCGATCCAGCTCAAGGACGATAAGGCCGCTGAAGGTTATTTTCTTGAGGCAATACGTTTGGCACCAGATAATACCCAAGCCATGTTCTGGTTAAGTAATTTATCTTATCGGCAAGGGCAGTATGCCGAGGCTAAACGGTGGATGTCCGAGATTGAAAAAGTGCATGATCTGAATGCAGAACTGACGTGGCTATCTTTGCGTATTGAGCGAAAGTTAGGTAATCGTGCGGCAGAAGCACGCCTTGAAGGGCAGCTGCGTAAACGTTTTGCAAACTCTCCTGAACAGCGACTGCTTGTGCAGGGGATCTATGAATGACTGAAGGCTTGTTGCATATGCCAATGACCGAGGCTTCTGCTGCAGATGTGTCTGAAGGGGTACTGCTGCCCGGCGCCGCACTTCGTACAGCGCGTGAAAACCAAGGTTTGACGGTGGACGCTGTTGCCCTGGCGACACGCTTCGGTGTAAGGCAGGTTGAAGCATTGGAGCGGGATGATTATGCCAGTTTGCCAGGCATGACGACTGTGCGGGGGTTTGTGCGTAGCTACGCTAAATATCTTCAACTCGATGTCGTCCCTTTGTTAGCTGCGCTGGATTCGGTTGTGCCTTTGTCCGTACCAGAGGTTCTTCCGCCTGCCAATATGGGCGAGGCGGGGACAGGGGGCAGTGCGCGGCGAAGTGTAGTGACTTATCTGTTGGCAATGTGTGTCGTGGTTGTTTTGGCGCTGACAGTCTATGGCTATATGATGCAGCGAGAACAACCGTCAATGCCGCGAGCATCGAATACTCTAGAAAATAATCAGTCCATTCCGGTTGTCCCGACCAATAGCCCGGCTAACTCTGCCGGTGCGGTGTCTGCCGGGCTGACGAGCGGGTCGGCGATACTTGTGCCGCCAGTTCCGCCAGTTTCACCAGCATCTCCGGCTCCTTCTGGGCTACCGGTAATAAAAGACGTCGCTCCTGAGATGGGAGGCAATCCAGTCGCCGCTACCGCTTCAGTGCCTCTTCCGGTGCCAGTTTTAAGCGTGATGTTTGATGGTTTGTCATGGATCGAAGTTCGCGATGCGACGCAGAAGATCGTTTTAAGTGGTGAGTTCCCGGTGGGTACGACTCAGAAAATTATGGGCACGCCGCCATTTCAACTATGGGTGGGCAAGGCTTCTGCTGTCCGTGTTTTTTCTGGTGAGCGCCGCATTGATTTGCAGCCCTTTACCCGCGCTGATGTGGCTAGACTGACCATCGAATGAGCGCAGCACAGTCCCCCTATTTTCCAAGGCGCGTGTCTCGGCGTGTCAACGTCGGAAAAGTCGGCGTTGGTGGTACGGCACCGATCGTCGTTCAATCGATGACCAATACCGATACCGAAGATATATTCGCAACGGCGATGCAGATAGCGCAGCTTGCGCGCGCTGGTTCCGAGATAGTACGTATTACGGTCAATACGCGGGAGGCGGCTGCAGCCGTGCCGAAAATTCGCGAGCGGCTTGCTCAGATGGGTGTGGATGTTCCCTTGGTTGGCGACTTCCATTTCAACGGCCATAAATTGCTGACGGAATATCCGGCCTGCGCAGAAAGTCTGGCAAAGTTGCGTATTAATCCAGGCAATGTGGGCAAAGGCTCGAAGCGTGATGATCAGTTTGCTCAGCTCATCGAGATTGCCTGCCGCTTTGATAAACCCATTCGCATAGGTGTGAATTGGGGTAGTCTGGACCAAGCCCTGCTCGCCCGCATCATGGATGAAAATGCGCAACGCGCTGAGCCTAAAAATGCCGTTGAAATCATGCGCGAAGCGATGGTGACTTCTGCTCTGGAGTCGGCTGCGCAAGCAGAGTCGCTGGGGCTGGCAGGCGATCGTATTATTCTGTCGTGCAAGGTTTCTGGTGTGCAAGACTTGATCGCGGTTTATCGTGACTTGGCCAGGCGTTGCGATTACCCGCTGCACGTGGGGTTAACTGAGGCCGGTATGGGCAGCAAGGGCATCGTTGCCTCGACAGCAGCGCTGGCCATACTATTGCAGGAAGGTATAGGCGACACGCTGCGTGTTTCACTGACGCCCGAACCCAATGGCGACCGCACACGCGAAGTGATTGTTGCTCAAGAGATTTTGCAAACCATGGGACTGCGCGCGTTTACGCCGCTAGTGGCGGCGTGTCCGGGATGTGGACGTACCACCAGTACGGTGTTTCAAGAGCTGGCGCAAGATATTCAAACCCATGTGCGCGAGCGGATGCCCACGTGGAAGATGCAACGTGTCGGCGTGGAAAACATGACGCTCGCGGTGATGGGTTGTGTCGTCAATGGCCCGGGTGAGAGCAAGCAAGCCAATATCGGTATTTCCCTTCCTGGTACGGGCGAAGATCCGGTAGCACCTGTCTATGTTGATGGCGAACGTGTCGTAACATTGCGTGGAGAAAATATCGCAGCTGAGTTTCGGCAGCTGGTTGATGACTATGTTGCACGTACCTATCCCTCGCGTATCTGAAATTGCGTATCTGAAATTCAACGATGAGCCAAACTTTGCAAGCCATTCGTGGCATGAACGATATATTGCCCGCAGACGCTGAGCTATGGGAGCAGTTTGAAGAAACGATACGCGACTGGCTACGCGCTTATGGCTACCGGCCTATTCGCATGCCGATGGTCGAGCCGACGGGACTGTTCCATCGTGCCATTGGTGAAGTGACCGATATTGTCGAAAAGGAAATGTATTCTTTCGTCGATGCGCTAAATGGTGAGCAACTCACGTTGCGCCCGGAAGGCACGGCATCCTGTGTGCGGGCGGCGATGCAGCATAATTTGTTGTACGACGGCCCCAAGCGCCTGTGGTACATGGGGCCCATGTTTCGACATGAGCGTCCACAAAAAGGCCGTTATCGTCAGTTTCACCAAGTGGGCGTCGAGGCCATGGGTTTTGCAGGTCCCGACATTGACGCCGAGCAGATTGCCATGTGCGCAAGGCTTTGGGATGACTTGGGTTTGCAGGGCATTCGTCTGGAAATCAACTCGCTGGGGCAGAGCGAAGACCGTACGCGGTATCGTGCCGATCTGATTGCTTATTTTTCCGCGCATGCCGCGTTGCTGGATGCCGATGCGCAGCGGCGTTTGCACACGAACCCGCTGCGTATTCTGGATACGAAAAATCCGGCAATGCAGGATTTGATCAAGGGCGCACCGCAGTTGCTCGATTATCTTGGCGAAGCATCGCTTAAGCATTTTGATGGTGTGCAGCAGCTGCTTAAGGATGTCGCCATTCCCTACCGCATTAACCCGCGTCTGGTACGCGGATTGGATTATTACAACGGTACCGTGTTCGAGTGGGTTACCGATGAGCTCGGTGCGCAGGGCACGGTCTGTGCGGGTGGCCGCTATGACGGCTTGCTTGAGCAACTCGGTGGCAAGCCAACACCGGCCTGTGGTTTTGCCATGGGCATTGAGCGCTTGCTGGCACTGTGGCAGGATCAGGGCCATCGGCATGAAACACCGGCTCCTGATGCGTATCTGGTGCATCAGGGGGAGGCTGCCGGACGATTTGCATTCCGCATTGCTGAGCATTTGCGCAGCAGCGGTTATGCCATTCAGCTGCATTGTGGTGGGGGCAGTTTTAAATCACAAATGAAAAAAGCCGATGCGTCCGGCGCGCCATTAGCTCTAATAGTCGGCGATGATGAGACGGCGGAAAATATGGTTAGTGTTAAACCATTGCGCGAACCGATGGCTTCTTTAGCGGTTTCTTCCGTGCCACCGGTTGCGCAAGTACGTGTGCATTTTGATGAGATTGCCGATCATCTTGGCGAACTACTTTTTACGACAGAAGACGAATTGACGGAAAACAATCATGGCAACTTATGATCTTGAAGAGCAAGAACAACTCGCTGAACTGAAAACCTGGTGGCAGCAATATGGCAACCGCATCATTGGCATTGCCGCGGTGCTCGCTTTGGCCGTGGCAGCCTGGCAGGGTTGGCAGTGGTGGCAGCACCAACAGTCGGCTAAAGCGTCAGCGATTTACGCTGGTCTGCAGCAGGCTGCCGGGCAAAAGGATGCAAAGCGGGTAAAAGAGCTGGCTGGTGAGTTGATCGAGAAATACTCTGGCACGAGCTATGCCGGTATGGGTGCGCTGATTGCGGCACGGATTCAGGTCGACCAAGGCGACTCTAAAAATGCGCGTGTTCAGCTGACCTGGGCGGCTGAGCACGCAAATGACATCGGTCTGCGTGCACTGGCACGTTTGCGGTTAGCCACGATTCTGCTCGATGAAAAGTCTTACGATGAAGCGTTAAAGCAGCTGGCTGTTGAGCCGCCTGCACCTTTCGCGGCGCGCTATGCAGATGTTCGTGGGGATATCTATGCTGCCCAAGGCAAGCCTGCTGAAGCAGGCAAGATGTATGACGACGCACTAGCCAAGATTGATGCAGCGGCAAAAGTTGAAGAGGTTGCGCGGCATCAGGCTTATCGCGATCTCGTACAAACCAAACGTGATGCGCTAGGGGTTGCCCAGTGAAGGCCTGCTTGAAACCCTTGCACAGGCTTGGGTGGGTTGGAACACTAAGTTGCTGGCATGTCTTGGGGTTCAGTGCCATGGTTTTCTTGAGTGGCTGTGTTTCGCTGGACAGTTTGAATAAACTGAACCCCTTTGATAGCAGCCCCAAAAAAGTGAAATTAAAAGAGCTGCCGGTGCTTGACTCCAAGGCTGATCCACGCCTCCTTTGGCAAGCAAGCATTGGCAATGCGAAGAGTTATAGCCTCGCCCCGGCGGTAGTTGCGGGAAGTGTTTATGCCGCTGCCGCCGATGGTAGTCTGGCGCGGTTTGATGAGGGTAAACAAGTTTGGCGCGTGGCGACAGGGCAGGCCATATCAGGTGGTGTTGGCACCGATGGGAAATTGGTGGTGGTCGGTACAGCTAAAGGCGATGTGCTGGCGTTTGATGCGGGTTCAGGAAAGGAATCCTGGAAAGCTCGCGTGAGCTCGGAAGTATTAGCTCCGCCTTCATTGGCCGATGGCTTGGTGATCGTGCGTTCGGGCGACTCGCGCGTGGTTGGCCTGGAGGCTGCCGACGGCAAGCGTCGCTGGATGTATCAGCGAAATGTTCCTGCGCTGTTATTGCGCTCATATGCCAGTGCGCTGAATACGGGAAAATTGACTTATGTTGGATTTCCAGGGGGCAAGCTCGTGGCGCTGGCTAATACCAATGGTGCTGCTGCATGGGAAGCCACTGTGGCCACACCGAAGGGAGCCACTGAGTTAGAGCGCATCACGGATGTAATGAGCGCTCCCGTGATGGAAGGTAATGCTGTCTGTGCGGTTGCCTATCAGGGCCGGGTTGCCTGCTTTGACGCCAGTAGTGGCAATAATTTGTGGTCGCGTGAGATGTCGTCCATTGCTGGCCTGGACAT
>JALRCC010000240.1 GCA_023257495.1 Rugosibacter sp.
CGAGCCATCGCTGTGAGGGAAATGAATGTCTAGCGGTGGCAACGGCAGGTCGGTTTGGTTAAGGTCAGCGTGTCCCATGGCGGCTCCTTTCTCTTTAGGTATGCTGCAACAGGTGGGGGGAATAAAAAAATTTCAAAAGCGGTCGCATGCGGCCTTCTGAATGACGTTCTGAAATCGCATCGGGCACGCTAGCTGCGGCAGCCAATCGGCAAGGCGCAGGAGGCAAGATGTTATTCTCCATATCTTTTCTTTCTTAAGAAAGCTGTTCTTGATTTATAGCATGCATTTTGATGGATTGAGATGATGGGGTGTTATCCAAAATTGGAAAAAAGAAACGCCTTCAGCAAAGCAGTTATTTCTTTTTTCAACACAGCTATCGCGAGAGTGAGAAATAGACCTGCAATAACCTCGATAACCTCGATAACCTCGAACAACTTGCGCAACTCCTTGGTTAACAGGTTTATCATATTCACATGCGTGCTACCACTCCATCCAAAGATATTTCTCATGCCCGATGGCCATCGCTGAACCCTACCGGGTCGCGCACCATCGCGGGCTACGTAGCGCAACAGATGCCGCGAGTGAGTGAGGAGGCATCCGGTTTTCTGTACGAGAAAAAAACCACTTGTGATTCCGATGAGCATGCCAAATCCATGTTTGGATGGAATCAGTCTTGTGATCAGATGACGCCTGGCGGTTTTGACGGCAAGGTGGTGGAGATGTGGATTAAGGGAATGCAGATCTTTCGAGCGACAGCTAATCGCTCGGTATGCCAGAGCGGACACTTCTGGAGGAACTATCGCGTTATCGGTATTCCGGTAGAGATGAGCAGCACGGGTCTGCTTTCCCGGCAGAGAATCAGTATGGACACCATTTTCACCTTCCAGAGCGAACAGGGTTTTTCCTTGACGACGCCGGATGAATTTGATGCCATTGGCATTGCAATCCCGGATGCGACCCTGGAACAGTTGATGGTCGGCGCCGAAATAGGCAGCATCCGCAAGCTGATTCCCGACACACTCAACGTCCTCCTACCCTGCCAGGACAAGCTAGCCGAACTGCGTAACTGCCTGGCCCCTGTACTCGATCCCCGCAACTTCCAGCCGAAACAGCTGTACTACCCAAAGGTACAACGGGACATGTATTCGGCTATCATCGGCCATGTCCTGGAAACTCTCCGCTCCGCCCAGCCTGCGCCGATGCGCACGCGGTCTTTCAAGGCCCATAGCCATTTGGTCCATGAGGCCATCAATCTAGCGCTGGCCAATGCCAGCGAACCGCCGACGGTCGCAGGACTCTGTCGCCGGCTCAAGGTCAGCCAGCGCATGCTCAACTATAGTTTCCTGGAAACCGTCGGCACGGCTCCGCTCCAGTACTTGCGCAGTCGCCGCCTCAACGGGGTGCGCCGCGATCTGCGTGCTACTTCCGCCCGCCCGGTGACCATCGTGGATGTAGCTGACCGCTGGGGCTTCCGGCATTTGCCGCGCTTCGCGGCTGAATACCGCTCCCTATTCGGGGAGTTGCCCTCAGAGACACTGAGGGGCACCATCAATTCAGAATTCAGCTAGCCCATGTTTGAAGAAAAGTGACGAATAAGTTAAGGGAGCCTCTAAAAATCAGTTTTCGATGCACGCTTGACGAGTCGAATGAATTTTTCGCCAAAACACTTCGGGCAAATTTTGTTTTGTGCATAGGTTAAGCTGATTTCAGACTGGTATCCGAGCAACTTCTGTTGCGTTTCGCAGTACTTTTCTACTGCGAAACGCACCTATCCTGACATCCTCGCATCACGCTTGCCTAGTTGCATCAGTCGCATCATGTTATGCACCAGATTCATCATGCCGGTTTTAACTTGTCACGTAGCAACCCCGTAGCAAACCAATGGGGCGCATAAAGTGTCCGCCCATTGCATCCTGCGCGCCGAAGATATGTTCAATCTGGGCACACACCTCTGATTTTTCTCGGTTCAATTCCTTCTGCGCCTCGGTCAATGGGCTACCACGGACGCTTTTCTCGCAGATCTGACTGGTGATGTCAGCCCGGGTTAGCTTGCCTTCCACAGCCTTGGAAAGATACGCACTATCGGCATAGATGGCGCGTTTCTTTCCATCGACGTCCTGAGTGATCGAGCAAATCGTCCAAAGCCTGGCTGTCATGGACTGATGCATCCGTGACCCGGTCTCTTTGCATCAGTTTGGTAGCATGATCTGCATTGACGTGGTTCTTGTCGCCGTAGTAATTCACGCTGCGCTTCTTCGTCCAGCGTGCGTCGATCATTCGATTCAGCTCAAGGCGAAAGGTTTCCCTGTCAATTTAAGCATTCAACCCAACCAGCGGGCTACCCAGCCCGGCAAGATTGCCGATCCGCTCGGCTATGTCAAAAAATCCAGGTTGGGCTGACTTCTTTATTGCTCATTTCTCGTTCGTGGTTGCACTGCTTTATAACGTTTTTTTGTATCGCCAAGCTGATCGATTCGCACTGGCTATTTCTGGAGGTGCTCACGATACAATAGCGCGTGTGCTTTTTTAGGCAGGTTGCGAACAAATAAATTGACTCATGCCGCTATGCCCCTCATTGCCAGATAGCTTATCTGGATTTATTTTCAAGTGACTCGGCCAACGCGAGAAGTAGCTTTGTACCGTCGCCTCGCCAGGCGCTACCATGCATGCAGGCTAATGTTTCGGGATTGGCAGCTGCCAGGCGTTCAAGCATTTCGCGGGTGTTCGGCGCATGGGCAAAGTAGTCCATGGCATGACGAAAATTTTCGCTGGGCGAGAGAATATCCTGTTCAGTGAGGGCGGGAAGATTACTCCCTCCCTGGGTGAATAAATCCCCACAAAGCAGAGTCCGCGTTTTCTCTTCCATCAAATAACCACATTCCCATCCATGCGGGAGGTGCGGAGTGTCAAACCAGCGGACAGTATGAGTGCCCAGGGTCAGCTGTTCCCCATCGGCAAGAGGACGGGCAGGGCGATTCGCCATGTCATTGATCGACACCATGGCGGCAATTCGGCTACATACCGGAACGGACTGTGGTGCAATCGATAGCCATTCATTGAGTGCACCGCTTTCATCGCCTTCGACGTGAGAAAAACCGATATAACGCAGTTGTTCGGGTGGTAACACATAGGCTATGGCTTCTTGTGTGAGTGAAAAAAGTTTGCGATGGCCCGTATGAAAGAGGAGCGGCGCATCATCAACGATCAGATACTGGTTGTAGGAAAAGGCGCCGCCATTGTCGAATTGAACGGGTGTGTTAATGCGAAAAATACCCTCGGCAATTTCATGAACATTCGTGCCGGAAGCAATGTTGGTTACTGACATGTTTTCTCCTTTTGCTTGATGGTTTAAATATCGGCATCAACCAGATGTCCATTGGCTTCCATCCAAACACGGCGCGAGGCGGCTTCGCCCTTGCCCATGAGCAGATTGAATATGGCTTTGGTTTGTGTGGCAAGCCGTTCGGTGACGGGCAATACGCGACGAGTTGCCGGGTCCATGGCGGTTTCGCGCAGTTGTTCGGGATTCATTTCGCCCAAGCCCTTGAACCGACCGACTTCAATCGCGTTTTGGGCAACCCCTTCTTTCATCAGGCGATCTTTCATGGCGGCAAGCTCCCCTTCGTCCAGCGCATATAGTCGGCGCGCGGGCCGTTTTTTGCCGCTGGCGGGGACATCAATACGATACAGTGGCGGTTGCGCGATATGCACATGGCCTGCCGTAATGAGTGCCGGGAAGTGTCGGTAAAACAGCGTGAGCAACAAGGTTTGAATATGTGCGCCATCCACGTCAGCATCCGACATGATGATGACTTTTCCATAACGCAAGGTCGATAGATCAGCCGTCGAGCTGTCATGCGGGTCTATCCCCAGGGCGACGGCAATGTCATGAATTTCTGCATTGGCAAACAGCCGCCCGGCGTCAATTTCCCACGAATTCTGAACTTTGCCACGCAGTGGCAAAATGGCCTGAGTTTCCTTGTTGCGCGCCATTTTGGCCGATCCACCGGCGGAATCCCCTTCTACCAAAAAGAGTTCGTTTTCACTCAATAACGTGGATTCGCAATCGGAGAGCTTGCCGGGCAACACGGCAACGCCTGACTGTTTTCTTTTTTCCACTTTCTGCGCATTTTTTTGCCGCGCGAGGGCTTGGTGTATGGCTAACTCTGCAATGGCACGGCCCGCTTCAACATGCTGATTGAGCCATATTTCAAAGGGATCGCGAATCATGCTGGATACCAGCTTGACGGCCTCGCGCGAGTTGAGTTTTTCTTTGACCTGGCCTTGAAACTGCGGGTCAAGCAGGCGCGTGGATAACACATAGGCCATGCGGCTGCAGACGTCATCCTGTTGCAACTTGACGCCGCGCGGCAGCAGGGCGCGGTGTTCGATGAAGGATTTAACCGCCTCGAAAACACCGGCGCGCAGCCCGGCTTCATGCGTGCCGCCCGCCACCGTAGGAATCAGATTGACATACGATTCAGAGGCGACGGCCTCATTAAACCAGCCGATAACCCAAGCAGCGCCTTCACCAGAGGCAAAGTCAGGATGATCGGTATCGACATATTTTTCGGCGGCATACAGTGGGGCGATATTTTCAGCGCTCCCTGCCAGTTCAACCAGATAGCCCGCCAGGCCTTGCGGGTAGCTCCAGGTTTTGCTGCTGATGCTGGCGTTGGCTTGTTCAGTGTCCAGGCGCACGGTGACGCCGGGGAGCAGCACGGCTTTGGAACGTAGCAGACGCTCCAGTTCGATTGACGGTAACGTGGGTATATCAAAATATTTTTCGTCAGGCCACACGCTCACCCGGGTGCCCGTTTGTTTGCCGCAGGTGCCAACCTCTGTCAATGGCGAAACTTTTTCTCCGCCTTCTGAAAAATCGATTTGCCATATCTTGCCTTCACGACGCACTTCAACCGCTACGCGCTTGGAGAGCGCATTGGTCACCGCCACGCCCACGCCATGCAGGCCGCCAGAAAAAGCATAGGCCGAATTGCCTGAGCGCTTATCAAACTTGCCACCGGCATGCAGACGCGTAAACGCTAAAACAACCACCGGAATTTTTTCTTCCGCATGCATGCCGACGGGAATGCCTCGACCATCATCAACGACGGTAATGGCCCCGTCGCGGTGCAGTGTGACGTGAATGTTTTTAGCGTAACCGCCGAGCGCTTCATCGGCAGCGTTATCGATCACTTCCTGAATGATGTGCGTGGGTGAGTCTGTGCGGGTGTACATGCCCGGCCGTTCGCGTACCGGCTCCAAGCCTTTGAGAACGCGAAAGGAGGATTCATCGTAAGTGCTTGCGCGGCTATCGGAAGCTTTGGTGGCCATGGTCGAATAGTGGGAATAGTGGGTAGTGATTGCGGGTTCAGGAGAAAATCCAGCGTGGATTGTAGTCGAACGGGTAGAGATCGAATCCGCAGGAAGATTGCACAGGGCTTGTTGGCAAGGCGCGTTAATAGACGCTGCTAAACTGGCCGAATGAGACCCAGTCATTCCGAATTTTTGTCCTTGCGCGGGCGTCGTATGCATGTGCGTTGCTGGCAGGATGATCCGGCTGCGCCCTTGTTGGTCATGCTGCATGGCTGGGGTGATATGTCAGCTACATGGCAGTTTGTGGTGGATAGTCTTGCCCCTGGCTGGCGTGTGCTGGCACCTGATTGGCGCGGGTTTGGGTTGTCGCAATGGAATCATGATAGCTACTGGTTTCCTGATTATGTGGCTGATTTAGACGCCTTGCTGGCGCATTATTCGCCGAATTTACCGGTGCGTCTGGTAGCTCACAGCATGGGCGGCAATGTGGCGTGTTTGTATGCGGGGCTGCGTCCGGATCGTGTGGCAGGGCTGGTCAATCTCGAAGGCTTGGGCTTGCCAGGCCGTTTGCCAGCGGAGGCCCCTGCGCACTATGCCAAATGGCTGCAGCATACGCGTGAGGATCAACCCAAAGGCTTTCGTTCATATCCAGACGCCAAGGCGCTGGCGGCACGCTTGCAGAACGATAATCCGCGTTTGTCCGCTGCGCAGGCGGCGTTTCTGGCAGGCAACCTTGGGCTGGAGAAAACCACCAGCGCCGGAGGACAGGAAATTCATCTGGCGATTGATCCCTGCCATCGCTGGCCAAATCCTGTCCCGTATAGGCTGGAAGAAGTCATGGCGATCTGGCAGCAGGTGACAGCGCCCGTGCTGTGGGTAACCGCTGCAGAATCGTACGCAATCAAGAAAGTGTTTGATCTGACTTCTGCCGACTACCGCCAGCGTGTGGCGTGTTTTCAGAATATCCGTGAAGTCATGCTGCCGGATGCCGGGCACAATATGCAACATGATCAGCCGCAAAAAGTGGCACAATGGATCGACGAATTTTTTATGCGCCAAGCGGCGACACCATGAGCATCAGATGAAACCCATTAACGCTGATTTACACTGCCATTCCACCTTGTCAGACGGCATGCTGACTCCTGCCGAGGTGGTTCGCCG
>JALRCC010000281.1 GCA_023257495.1 Rugosibacter sp.
AGCGGATCACCGTCATCCCATGCTGAGTTTACTGCTGCAATTATTTCTTTAGCGTGTCGCGAATTTCACGCAGCAGCACAATGTCTTCTGGCGTGACTTCAGGTGCTGCAGCAGGTGCTGGGCCTTTCAGGCGATTGACTATTTTGACCATTTGAAAAATAACAAAAGCAAGAATGATGAAGTTGATCAAAATGGTCAAGAAGTTGCCATAAGCTAATAACGAAGCCCCGGCTTTGGTCAGTGATTCATACGTTGCAGCACCTTCGATTGGCTTGGCGGGAGGCGAGAGTTGTATGAACATTTCGGTGAAATTGACATTGCCGATGATTTTGCCAACCAATGGCATGATGATGTCCTTGACGAGCGAGTCGACAATCTTGCCGAATGCGGCACCAATGATGACACCGACCGCTAAGTCCATGACATTGCCCTTGACTGCGAAATCGCGAAATTCTTGCATCATGCCCATGATTTTCTCCTGAGTTAAAAATAGTGATATGCAGAGGGGAACAGAGAATAATATTCCCGGCAGCAGTATAAATGCTATGGCATATGCCATTATTCCCATTAATAACCAAGGATAACCAGGAATCAGGAGGTCGCAATGAAACCGAAGGTGCTTGTTACACGTAAGTTTTTCCCGGAACTGGTAGCGCGGCTACAAACGTATTTTGATGTTGATGACCATGCCAGTAATGACGGTCTGCCGCCTGCCGAATTAAAAGCCCGGCTGGCCGATAAGGCAGGCCTATTGCTCTCGGTGGCCGATCCGTTGACCGCCGAGACTATCGCTGCCGCACCGCAATTACGCGCTGCATGCAATGTTGGCGTGGGGTACAACAACATTGATGTAGCGGCCTGCACGCGCGCAGGCATCATGGTGACCAACACGCCGGACGTATTGACTGAAACAACGGCCGATCTGGCCTGGGCACTCTTGATGGCAGTGTCGCGGCGGTTACCGATGGCCGAACGCTGGTTACGTGAGGGGCAATGGGGTGCGTGGCGCTATGACCTCTGGCTGGGAACGGACGTGCATCATGCCACTTTAGGCATTGTTGGCATGGGGCGGATTGGTCAGGCCTTGGCACGCCGCGCCGTCGGGTTTGGCATGAAAACGATTTATCACAACCGATCCCGCTTGTCTGCCGACATCGAAGCTCAACTCAATGCCACGTGGGTGGATAAAGAGACGCTGCTGCGCGAAGCCGATTTTGTCGTTTTGCTTGTACCTTACTCACCGGCGGTCCATCATTACATCGGCGCAACAGAGCTGAATTTGATGAAGCCGACTGCGCACCTGGTGAATGTCGCTCGCGGCGGGGTGGTGGATGATGCCGCTTTGATTGCTGCGCTGCGCGAGCACCGAATTTGTGGTGCGGGTGTGGATGTGTTTGAAGGGGAGCCGAAATTCAATCCCGATTTTCTGACGCTGGATAATGTGGTGCTCACGCCGCACATTGGCTCGGCGTCTTATCAGGCGCGGATGGCAATGGGCATGCGTGCCGTGGATAATTTAATTGAAGCATTGACCGGACAACGCCCGCGTGATTGTGTGAATGTTGAAGTATTTACACAGCAATAAAAAGGGCGCTCCAAGTAGAGCGCCCTGAGGTAAAAGACTTGCAAGGTTAACCCCCTGGCGGGGGCAAGAGGGTTAATCCTTGGTTAGCTTGATTAGTTATGATAGGCCGCTTCGCCATGCGATGTGATATCCAGTCCTTCGCGTTCTTCATCTTCCGGAACACGCAGGCCGACGATCAAATCAGCAATCTTGAAAGCGATGAGCGCGGCGATGGTTGTCCATACCACCGTCAAACCGACGGCTTTGGCCTGGATCAGCACTTGATCGAGAATAGCACCATAGCCTGCTTTCATCTCGAACCAGTTGTTGTAAAAACCAACGCCACCCAGGCTGGGCGCATTGAAAACACCCGTCATCAGCGCACCAAAAATACCACCCAGGGCATGCACACCGAAGACGTCCAGTGCATCATCCACACGTAGTAGTTTCTTCAAGCCGGTAACACCCCAGAAGCATAGTGGGCCGACCAGAAGACCGATCACGAACGCACCCGAAATGCCCACGTTACCCGCAGCTGGGGTAATGGCCACCAGACCAGCCACTGCGCCAGAAGCCGCACCCAGCATGGAGGGTTTGCCTTTGATGAGCCATTCGGTAAACACCCATGACAGCACTGCACAAGCAGTCGCCAGGTAGGTATTCATGAAGGCCAGTGCAGCAGAACCGTTGGCTTCCAGAGCCGAGCCGGCGTTAAAGCCGAACCAGCCAAACCACAAGAGCGATGCGCCGATCATGGTCATGGTCAGACTATGGGGCGACATGGCTTCTTTGCCAAAACCAATGCGCTTGCCAAGTAAGTAAGCACCCACAAGACCCGCAACGCCAGCATTGATATGCACAACAGTGCCACCCGCAAAATCCAGTGCCCCCCACTGCCAGAGCAAGCCTGCCTTGGCATTGGTTGCATCAACGACATTCGCTGCAGTGTAGGCATCCGGACCCATCCAGAACCAGACCATATGCGCAACAGGTATATAGCTGATGGTGAACCAGATCACCGAAAAAATCAGAATCGCCGAGAATCTGACGCGTTCGACCAGCGAGCCAAAAATCAGGCAAACCGTAATGGCAGCAAATGTGGCCTGGAAGGCGACGAACACGATTTCATACATCGGCGTGGCTTTGCTGAACGTCGCACCCAGCGCAAATGCGCCGGTGGCTGCGTCAAACACGCCATTCAGGAATAGCCGGTCGAATCCGCCAATGAAAGGACTGGTCGCACCGCTGCCCTCGGTGAACGCCAAGCTGTAGCCATACACACACCACAGCACGGTGATCAGCGAGAATACGACGAACACCTGCATCAGCACCGACAACATATTCTTGGTGCGCACCAGGCCGCCGTAGAACAAGGCCAGCGCGGGGACGGACATCAATAGCACGAGTGCTGTCGACATCATCATCCAGGCGGTATCGCCTTTATTGGGCGTTGGTGCCGGGGCGGGTGCCGCTTCAGCCGGTGCTGCTGTCGCTGCAACAACGGGGGCAGCGGGAGCCGCAGCAGCGGCTGCATCAACAGCCGGTGCAGCCGTAGTAGCGGTTGCAGTGGTTGCAGTGGCTTGGGCGGGCGCATCTTCTGCCCAAGCCAAGCTGCCAGCGCCAATGGTGCAAGCTGCCAGTAAAACGGCGAGTAGTTTTTTCATTATCGTATTCCCCTTAAAGCGCAGCCGCACCGGTTTCCCCGGTGCGGATACGGATGACTTGTTCCAGGCTGTAGACGAAAATCTTGCCATCGCCAATTTTTCCTGTCCGGGCGGACTTCTCCAGCGCTTCGACCACTTGATCAACCATCTCGTCGCCAACGGCGGCTTCGACCTTGACCTTGGGTAGAAAATCAACGACATATTCAGCGCCGCGATAGAGCTCGGTATGCCCCTTTTGCCTGCCAAAGCCTTTGACTTCCGTGACTGTGATGCCTTGCACACCGACGGTGGCCAAGGCTTCACGCACTTCATCCAGCTTGAATGGCTTGATGATGGCGGTAATAAGTTTCATGATGGATCCTTTTCGAAAAAGAGTTATTGCTCAGATGCAAAATCACAGGCTCTTGGTGAAGGATAGGACGACACGACCCTTGCCTAAGTCGCGATTGTGGAGGTTGCAATACACTGGATTAGAGTCACCGCAAGACTTGGCATTCGTATCCGAGTAGTAGAGGCCAACGGTTCCCAGACCGACGTCCTTGGTGGCACCCAGCTTGTAGTCGGTATAGGAGGCATCGCTGTTATCTTTAATTTTTTGATGACCAACATGCGCATTGACACCCCAGCCGCCACCCAGATCATAGGTGCCTGTCAGGTCAAGATAGCCACTATTGCGCGTGTCGCCACCGGTTGAGCTATTAAAACCGAAAATGTGGCTGGAGACGACACTGGAATATTTGAGCGTCAGCCATTTCCAGCCAATAGCGCCGTAGACTTCTGTGGTATCCGGCTTAGTGGTACCGGAGGGTAAATTAGACACGGGGTAAACGTAGGTGAGCACACCTAAGTCATAGTTCCAGTCGCCACCGGCGAAGGTACTCTTGTAGCCGCCATAGACATCAAGTTCAATGGGCGCAGTGGTACCAGGGAGCCCATCGCTGATCCAGGAAATGTTCGAGCCCCAGATGCCAGCGTAAAAGCCGCTCTTGTGGGAAAAATCGAAGCCACCCTGGATGGCAGGTTTGCCTGCAGTTTGTTCGATGCCGCGATAAATATATTCGGATGCCAAGGTGACGTTACCGGTGAAAGTGTAAGGTGCGGCTGGCGCATCGTCGGCGATAGCTAACAGAGGAAGCGAAGCAATGCCAGCAAAAGTAGCAGCGATCAAGGTTTTCTTCATGGTTGTTCTCCTAAGGATTGGTAACGAGTTAAAAAGCAGTTTTCTTAAGCGAAGACCGTGCCATGTAGATAATAATATTAATTATCAATGGATAGCATGCTACAGACTGATAGTCTGGTGAGAAGATGCCAGGTGGTAATCAAGTTGTAATCAAGTGGGAATGCACCGTAATAAGATGCACCGATCCGAGTTTGCACCATTTAGGTGCGGCGTGCTTATTCTCTAGCCTGCTTGGATTGAGGTTATTAGCCTGTTGGGTTGGGCGTGCAACGAATGATCGATGGGTAAGACAAAAATCCCATGCTAGACTGACTTCTCATTAAGGACTCGCAGGACTTGCGCCATGCTCAATCCAAAACTATTTGAAGAAGTGTCCTCCCGCATTGCCGCCGCCATGGCTTCATCCCCGATGGGCGATGTGGAAAAAAACACGCGGGCTTTGCTCGCCAGTTTTTTTGCCAAGCTGGACTTGGTCACGCGCGAAGAATTTGACGTGCAGCGTGAAGTGCTCACCCGTACGTGTGAAAAGCTTGCGGCGCTTGAGCGGCGTGTGGCCGAGCTTGAAGCGGCACGCACCGAGCGGCAGAGTTAATTGATTCATGGCGCTGGCGATTCTTCGTTCGCGAGCGTTAGCGGGGTTGTCGGCACCGGAAGTGACGGTCGAAGTGCATTTGACGGGCGGCTTGCCGACCTTCACCCTTGTGGGTCTGCCCGATACCGAAGTCAAGGAAGCCCGCGATCGGGTGCGTGCGGCTATTCAAAATTGCGGGTTTGAGTTTCCCCAGCGACGCATTACGGTGAATCTTGCGCCCGCTGATTTACCCAAAGAATCCGGTCGCTTTGATTTGCCGATTGCTCTGGGCATCCTGATTGCGTCCGGACAACTCAAAGCGCCCACCCTGGACGAATACGAGTTTGCCGGTGAGCTGGCACTCTCGGGTGAGTTGCGTGCCATTCGCGGGGCTTTGGCGATGTGTGCGGCGATGTCTGCTGCACCACAGGCGGCAGCCGCGCGACGTGCCTTCATCCTGCCAACGGAGAGTGCGCCGGAGGCCGCATTGATCGCGGATATGACGATTCTGCCTGCAAAAAACCTGCTCGATGTGTGCGCGCATCTCGCGGGGCGCGAAACGATTGCCCCTCACGCCGTATCACCAGCGCCGACTTTTGCGCATTATCCCGAGCTTGCCGAGGTCAAGGGCCAGGCACCGGCCAAGCGCGCGCTCGAAGTCGCCGCAGCGGGTGGACACAGCCTGCTCATGAGTGGCCCGCCCGGTGCGGGTAAATCAATGCTGGCGCAACGTTTGCCGGGGTTGCTGCCGCCGATGACCGATAGCGAAGCACTGGCGGCAGCTGCCGTGCATTCCCTGGCGGGAATCTTCAAGCTCGAACACTGGGGTCAGCGTGCGTTTCGCGCGCCGCATCATTCCGCCTCAACGGCCGCGCTGGTTGGTGGCGGCAGTGTGCCGCGTCCGGGCGAAATTTCGCTGGCACATCACGGCACGCTGTTTCTTGATGAGCTGCCTGAATTCCAGCGCGGTGTGCTCGAAGCCCTGCGTGAGCCGCTGGAAACCGGTCATATTCACATTGCCCGCGCAGCGCGGCGAGCGGAATTTCCAGCGCGCTTTCAGCTTATTGCCGCCATGAATCCGTGCCCCTGTGGCTACCTCGGGTCGAGCCAGCGGGCTTGCCGCTGCACGAGCTGGCGGCCTTCGCCGCGGCGACCGGCTATTACGAGGGCCTGCCCGCCGAGGTGCGGCGCGAGCAGTTCGACCGGCTGATCGCGCTCTCGGCCCAGCTCTACCCCTCGCTCAGGATCTATCTCTTCGACGC
>JALRCC010000039.1 GCA_023257495.1 Rugosibacter sp.
CCAAGGCGCTGCATGCGCTGGTACGCTGGATCGATGTCTGTGACGGCAATATGCAGGAGGGTTCCTTCCGCTGCGATGCCAACGTGTCGGTGCGCCCGGCAGGGTCAACGACTTTGGGTACCCGCCGCGAGATCAAGAACCTGAACAGCTTCCGTTTTCTGCAGCAGGCGATCGAATACGAAGTGCGCTGGCAGATCAACGAGCTGGAAGACGGACGCGCGATCCAGCAGGCCACTGTGCTGTTCGACCCGGACAGCGGCGAGACACGCGCGATGCGCAGCAAGGAAGACGCGCATGATTACCGCTACTTCCCCGACCCGGATTTGCTGCCGCTGGAAATTACGCCGGCCTGGATTGACAACGTCCGGTCTGCCCTGCCGGAATTGCCGCAGCAACTGCAAGCCCGTTTTGAAACGGACTATGGTCTGTCCGCCTATGACGCGGCCACCTTGACGGCATCGCGCGAGACGGCGGCCTATTTCACGGCGACTCTGGATGCCGCCGGCATTGACAACGCCAAGCTCTGCGCCAACTGGGTCATGGGCGAGGTGGCGGCGCGTCTGAACAAGGAAGGGCTGGACATGGCCGCCGTACCGCTAGCGCCGACTTTTCTCGCCGGCATCATCCGCCGCATCGCCGACAACACCATTTCCAACAAGATGGCGCGCGAAGTATTCGATGCCTTGTGGGCAGGCGAGGGCGCGGACGCCGATGCGATCATCGCCGCGCGGGGCTTGAAACAGGTGACCGACAGCGGTGCGCTCGAAACGGTGATTGATGAAGTGCTCGCCGCCAACTCAAAATCCGTGGCGGAATTCCGTGCCGGCAAGGAGAAAGCGTTCAATGCGCTGGTCGGCCAGGTAATGAAAGCGACCAAGGGCAAGGGTAACCCGCAACAGGTGAATGAATTGCTGCGCAAAAAACTCGGGGCTTGATTACTGCGCGTGGTTATTCGCCGTTATTATTCCTTGCTAGCGCGCGGGGGGTGATTTTTTTGCTTGGGACTCACCGGGGACTGCGGGTACATCCGTAACTGCTGGCTCCGGTTTTTTACCGGTGAGGGTGAGATATTGCTCCTTTTCTGAAGCAAAACGAGCACGAACTTCTTCTATTTCTTTTGTCTGCGTCTCTACCGCTGTCTGCTGTGCACGTATTTCGCGCTCGTTATCCCGAATCAAGGATTGAGTCTTGGGTGGCAACGGGTTATTTTTATAAGAAGCTTTTTCGCCATCCAGCTTTTTCTTCACTTTATTGGCCTCATCCAGTTTGGATTGAGACTGCTGAAGGTTCTTTTCCAGCACGGTTAACGCGCGATCTCGGGCAGAATCAATTTCTTTTTCATTGGCATAGCTTGCCAGTAGTGCAGCTTTCTGTCTTTGCGCTTCCACTGCTTTGCGTTTTTCTACCTCTGCCCTGGCCAACTCTGCATCACGCCGGGCCTGCTGTTCAGCGGTAAGGGGCGCATCATATTTTTTGGATATTCTGCCTTGTCCATCACGCTCTTCATACGCACGATTTGCGCACTGGGGCGGCACAAAATCCGCGCACACCTTGCGACCCTTGGCGTCATCACAACAAAAAATGCGGGCTTGTGCTGCTGCTTCGCCTGCTACACATAGGGTCGTTGTCATTAACAGAGCAAAAAGCGGACGCATTGCAGTCTCCTTGAAAAAGTATTATTCACTACCGTAACGTACCCGGTAATCACGTACTGCGGCAAGATACTCGATGAGCTCTGGCTGACCGGACAAATAATCAATAAGATCCGTTAAACGAGCAATGCTGAACACTGGGAGTCCGTACGATTGCTCAACTTCCTGAACAGCAGACAACGTGCCTTCGCCACGCTCCTGCCGATCAAGCGCAATCACTACTGCGGCAGGCGTTGCACCGGCTTGACGAATGATCTCGACAGATTCGCGCACCGAGGTGCCCGCAGAAATAACATCATCAATGATCAGCACACGACCACTTAATGGGGCACCAACTAACACACCGCCCTCGCCGTGATCTTTGGCTTCTTTACGATTGTAGGCATAAGGCGTGTCGTGCCCTAGCCGCGATAAAGAAATCGCCGTGCCAGCCGCCAGAGGAATGCCTTTGTACGCAGGTCCAAACAGAACATCGAACTGTACACCTGAGGCAATTATCCGTTGCGCATAAAAATCACACAACCGAGACAAGGCAGCACCATGATGAAAGAGCCCCGCATTGAAAAAGTAAGGCGATAGACGCCCGGCCTTTGTTTTAAATTCACCAAACCGCAACACCCCTAGCTCACAGGCAAAGGCTATAAACTCCTGGCTTTGGCTCGTATTAATGGCATTTGCATTCATCCGAAGCATTCTACATCGACAGGGAAGTGTTATATGTTACGGGTTATCAGTTTGAATTTAAATGGGATTCGTTCTGCGTTAAACAAAGGTGTTATTGATTGGCTGACACAAGAAGCTGCAGACATTGTTTGCGTTCAGGAACTCAAAGCCCATGTTGCAGATATTCCCGCCGTCGCACGAGCGCCGACTTTTTATCATAGCTACTTCCATGCGGCAGAAAAAAAAGGGTATAGCGGCGTTGGTATTTTTTCCCGCCAAATGCCAGACTGCATTGTCGAAGGTTTTAATAATCCCGAATTTGATGCTGAGGGCCGCTATATTCAGGCAAATTTTGGTCGTTTAACCGTCGTATCGCTATATCTGCCATCGGGATCCAGTTCTGAAGAGCGTCAATTAGCCAAGTTTCGTTTTTTAGAACAGTTCAAACCGAATCTGGAACAACTCGCGGCAGAAGCAAAAGCCGACCAGCGGGAAGTTTTGTTATGCGGCGACTGGAACATTGCCCACCAGGAAATCGATCTTAAGAACTGGAAATCCAACCAAAAAAACTCGGGCTTTTTGCCTGAGGAGCGCGCCTGGTTGAGTAAGGTATTTGACGATCTTGGCTGGGTGGATGTTTATCGGCAACTACATCCCGAAGCAACGGGAGAAGCCTATACATGGTGGTCTAACCGTGGTCAGGCGTGGGCGAATAATGTGGGCTGGCGTATTGATTATCAAATCGCAACGCCTGGCCTGGCCAAGCTCGCACGTAGCGCTTCAGTTTATAAGGCGCAACGCTTTTCTGACCACGCACCGCTGATCATAGACTACGCGTGGCCTCTGGAATAGCCACAACAATCTACTCAAAGAACTTAAAACCTGCAGCCCATCCGCAAAGAAAAGTAAGACCCACCCTGCTGCATCGCACAGAACTTACCGCATCAAATATCAATATTCTTTGCATAAAGTGCATTCGACTCGATAAACGCACGACGGGGTTCCACTTCATCACCCATCAAGGTGGTAAAAATTTCGTCAGCGGTTATCGCGTCATCAATCTGCACACGCAGTAACCTGCGCACCGTGGGATCCATGGTTGTTTCCCATAACTGCTCGGGATTCATTTCACCCAGTCCTTTGTAGCGCTGTTTAGTCAGTCCTCGTTCTGCCTCATTCAGCATCCAGCGCATTGCTTCAGAAAAACTGGTCACCGCCTGCGATTTTTCGCCACGTCGAATAGTGGTTTCTTCACTGATGAGGCCAGAAATCAATTGCGCCGTTTTACGTAGTTGTAGGTAATCGCCAGACAATACAAAGTCATCGTCTATTTGGCATGAACGTTGATTACCATGATGGATGCGCGTTACAGCGATTATCCATCGTTCATGCTTATCATCAAACCGAACATCTACCACGATGTTTTTTCCGACTTGCGCGGTAATCTTTTCAGCACTCGCACGAGCTGCTTTTTCGCTAGTCACATCCAGCGCAATATCAAAAGCGAGCAGGGCGTGAAGGACTTCGCTATCAATGAAATCAGAAAGACGACGAATCACTGCTTCTGCAAGCAAATAGCTACGCGCCAGCTCGCCCAATGCATCTCCCTCAATGACCGCAGCACCCGGTCGGGTTTCAAGCTGAGTACCCTCAAGGGCCAAATGGAGCAAATGCTGGTTTAGCTCTTGGTCATCTTTGATATAGCGTTCACTCTTACCCTGCTTGATTTTGTAAAGCGGTGGCTGGGCAATATAAATATGTCCCTGCTCAACCAGTTGCGGCATCTGGCGATAAAAGAAGGTAAGCAACAAAGTTCGAATGTGCGCGCCATCAACGTCCGCATCAGTCATGATGATGATGCGGTGGTAGCGTAATTTTTCAAGATTAAAATCTTCTGGACCAATACCGCAGCCAAGCGCTGTGAGCAAAATGACAATCTGCTCGGATGATATCAGTTTGTCATAACGAGCCTTTTCCACATTAAGCACTTTGCCACGCAAAGGCAAGATTGCCTGGAATTTTCTGTCGCGACCTTGTTTCGCAGATCCACCTGCAGAATCTCCTTCGACAATATATATTTCGCACAGCGATGCATCTTTTTCCTGGCAATCCGCAAGCTTTCCAGGTAGCCCCAACCCATCTAAAACCCCTTTACGGCGTGTCATATCACGCGCTTTACGGGCGGCTTCGCGCGCACGGGCGGCTTCTACAATTTTTCCTGTGATTGTTTTGGCATCTAGCGGATGCTCTAAAAGATAATCTGCCAATCGTTGGGCTACGACATCTTCAATAGCTGGTCTTGCTTCCGATGAAACCAGTTTCATTTTGGTTTGTGAAGCAAATTTCGGGTCAGGCATTTTCACCGATAAAACACACGTCAGCCCTTCACGCATATCGTCGCCTGTAATTTCTACCTTGGCTTTTTTAGCAACTTCATTTTCTTCTATGTATTTATTGATCACCCGCGTCATTGCTGCACGCAAGCCTGTTAGGTGTGTTCCACCATCAGATTGTGGGATGTTGTTTGTAAAGCAGAGCACTTGCTCCGCATAGGAGTCATTCCATTGCATAGCCACTTCAACATCAATACTGATGCCGTTTTGAATGGACTCCCCTGAGGAATGAAAAATGGTCGGATGAAGTACTGTTTTGGCTCTATTTATATACTCTACAAATCCTTTTACACCACCAGAAAAAGCAAAATCTTCTTCACGTCCATTTCGTTGATCAACTAACTTTATTTTTATTCCATTATTCAAAAAAGAAAGTTCACGCACCCTTTTGGCAATGATGTCATAGTGCACTTCAGTGTTACCAAAGATTTCTTCATCGGCTAAAAAGTGAACTTCAGTACCTCTTTTCTCTGTAGTTCCAATGACTTTCAATGGTGAAACTTCAATTCCATTATGAGTTTCTATTATTCGGTTGATAACGTGGCCACTATTAAACTCCAAAAAATGCTTTTTCCCATCTCGACGAATAGTCAGGCGTAACCATTTTGATAATGCATTAACGCAAGAAACCCCCACACCATGCAATCCACCAGATACCTTGTAGGAGTTTTGGTTGAATTTTCCACCCGCATGCAAAACACACATAACGATTTCAGCTGCTGACCGTTTAGGTTCATGCTTGTCATCCAGTTTTATACCAACCGGTATGCCACGACCATTATCAGTCACTGAAATAGAATTATCCGTATGGATTGTGATGACAATTTCATCACAATGCCCCGCAAGTGCTTCATCAATTGCGTTATCAACTACCTCAAACACCATATGGTGGAGACCTGAACCATCAGAGGTATCTCCGATGTACATGCCAGGACGCTTTCTTACCGCTTCCAAGCCCTCAAGTTGTTGAATGCTTGATTCATCATAAAGCGGTGATTCGTTATTGTTTATCATTTTTAATAATATCTTATATGCTATATGCGCATTGGCATAACAACATATTTAAAGTTTTGATTACCTGGCAATATAAACAAAGCACTGGAGTTTGCATCGGCTAAGTGCAGTTCAATTACTTCTTCAGAAACATTATTTAAAATATCTAACAAATAAGTAACATTAAAACCAACATCTAATGGCTCTCCGGTGTAATCAATTTCAATTTCCTCTTGCGCTTCTTCTTGCTCAGTATTATTGGAAATGATTTTCAAACTTCCTGAATCAAGCAGTAAACGAACGCCGCGAAATTTTTCATTCATTAATATCGCAACTCTTTGTAAAGCTTGTATGAGTTGATTACGTGAGAGTTTGATTATTTTTCCATGATGTTGCGGAATAACACGTTCGTAGTCAGGAAACTTTCCATCGATTAATTTGGATATAAATTCGATGTTATTGAATTTAAAGCGCGCTTGACTCGGCGTTAATATAATTTCTACCAAATCTTCAGAATCAACCAGCTGCCGTGATAACTCCAATACCGTTTTTCTTGGCAAAATAACCTCAATCGGCGACGGTGTGTCACTTAATGATCCTGTAGCATAGGCAAGCCGATGCCCATCAGTAGTTACTACGCGTAACTCGTTTCCTTTTGTAATTAATAAAAGTCCATTTAAGTAATAACGAATATCTTGCTGTGCCATCGCATATTGAACTAATGCGAGCAACTTTTTTAGTTGTTTTTGAGTAACTGAGAACCTCGTTGGCTGATCATCAGTTATCAACATTCTTGGAAAATCTTCCGCTGGTAGTGTTTGCAAATTAAAGCGGCCTTTACCAGCTTTAAGCTGCAAGCGCTTATCTGTGAGCGTCAAACTTACTTCTGTTGTTTCTGGCAAAGAGCGCAAGATGTCTTGTAATTTCCTAGCGCCAACAGTTATCGCAATTTTTTCAGCACCTGTCGTTTTACTTTGAGTAGTAATCTGAACCTCAATATCCGTCGCCAGCAAAGTTAGGTTTTCGCCATCTTTTTCTATGAGTACATTAGAAAGAATGGGGAGCGTATGTCGTTTTTCTACAATGCCGCAAACTGATTGCAATGGAGAAAGTAATTGATCCCGTAAGCCTTTATATAAGAGCATATAAACCTTTTAATATTTATTAGAAATAGTTGAATCTGTTAATAAATTAATATTAAATTATTAAATCAAATAGTTGCACTATCAATAACACTGGGGATTACTCATATTTTTAATTGTTGATTTTTGTTGGTTAAATTTCGTAATTTATTTTTTTCATACTTACTCACAAACAATCAACGCGTTAATTAAGTTTTTTATTCAGGTTTTTAATGTTTGTATCAGTATGTGTAAATTGTTGCTTATTTCCAGATCGCTGACTTTAACTTCTGTGATTGTACGGCAGGCATGTATTACTGTTGTGTGATCACGGCCACCAAAAAAATCACCAATTTCAGGCAAACTGTGTGAGGTTAATTCTCTTGCTAACCACATAGCAATTTGGCGGGGGCGCGCAATTGCTCTAGTCCGTTTTTTTGAGTGAAGCTCGGAAACTTTAATTTTGTAAAAATCTGAAACTGTTTTTTGTATCTGTTCCAGTGAAATTTGTCGATTGGTTGCACTAATAATGTCTCTCAATGCATCTTTTGCGACATCCAAACTAATTTCTTTACCATGAAACCCTGCGTAAGCTATTACTCTATTTAGAGCACCTTCAAGCTCTCTTACGTTGGATCGAAGGTTTTTGGCAACCAAAAAACACACTTCATCAGAGATGGAAACCCCCTCTGCTTCAGCCTTTTTTTTCAAAATTGCTATTCGCATTTCAAGTTCAGGTGGATCGATTGTTACTGTTAATCCACAGTCAAATCGTGAAATTAATCGCTCCTCTAATCCTTGAACATCTTTAGGATAAGTGTCCGAGGTGATGATAATCTGTTTTTTAGCTTCAATTAATGCATTGAAAGCATAAAAAAACTCTTCTTGAGTTCTATCTTTTCGATTAAAAAACTGAATATCGTCTATGAGCAGTAGATCGAGTGATCGATAGTACTGTTTGAAGTTATCCCGACTATTTTGCTGAAAAGCGCGAACCATATCAGAGAAATAATCTTCTGCATGGACATAACGAATTTCCATAGCTGGATTGGCTGCATATATCGAATTGCCAATTGCATGAATAAGGTGCGTTTTACCTAAACCAACGCCACCGTAAATAAATAGTGGGTTGTAGGACGTGCCAGGATTCATGGCGACTTGCTGTGCAGCAGCGCGAGCTAGGTCATTTGCTCGCCCGGTAACTAGAGTATTAAAAGTAAAATCTTGATTTAAGTGCGTTTTTTGGTAATTTGATTCACCATTTTTTTCTGATGGAGCTGTTTTTTTGGTTATTTTTTGAGGTATTTCGTGATTATCTTCCAGCTCGGGGTTGGGAAGGGAGCTTTCTGGAATAGGCTCAGTGACAGACAGTTGAATAGTGATCGGGTGTGCAAAAAAGTCGTTTCCCAGCGCTTCAATTTGGGTTAGATATCGTTCTCGAACCCATTGCATAATGAATCTGTTGGGAGCAATCAGCTGATATTGGGTGTTGTTTTTGGGATCAATTTCCAAACGTAACCCTTTAATCCAGGTGTTGAATTGCTGCGCAGGAAGCTCTTGCTCAAACCAGTTTAAACAGATAGACCAAAATTCGTGCATTAACATTACGGATGATTAGATTAGAAAACGTAAAAAATATACTTGGTTGTTTTTTGTTGGATTAAAGAAAGCTTGCGATCACCGATTCTAGCGATTTTAATATGAGTTATCCACAGATATTCTATTAGCTGGGTTGATTGGCTCACTTGACTAGGTTTTTATAACATGTTCTAATGAATGGTTTTTTTATTTGTTGAGAGATTTTTCATGAAACGTACATATCAACCTTCCGTTATACGGCGTAAACGTACCCATGGCTTTCTTGTTCGCATGCGTACCCGTGGTGGGCGTGCTGTTATTCGAGCACGTCGGGCTAAGGGACGTCACAGCCTTGCGGTTTGATTCCAAACTCATTTAGCTTTGGTGTCGAGAGGCGATTACACACCCCGAATGAGTTTTCGGGTGTGTTTTCATCTCGGCAGGTGGTTCGGGGTGGGTTAAATTCCCCTTTTATATTGCATTTTCGGTTACTTGGAAATCAGAGTTTGCCGCGTTTGGGGGTTGTTGTTCCCAAGAGGCTTGTTAAAAAGGCTTTTTTAAGGAATGCGGTTAAAAGACAAGGGCGTGAAGCCTTTCGTCTGTTTGCAAACGAGCTCCCGTCGTGTGACCTGATTTTAAGGGTTCACCGTCCTTTAGGCTCTGTAAAGCACCCTGCGTGCAAGGATTGGCGGCTACTGATAGATGATTTATTGAAGCGCTTGGTCGCCCAGCAACCTTGAAAAATGACTTCTTGGCCTGTAAAGATTTTCCTGTTTATGATCCGTTCTTATCAATGGGCGATTAGTCCGTTGATAGGAAATTGTTGCCGCTTCGAGCCTAGTTGCTCTAATTACGCGATATTGGCTCTGCGTAAGAAGGGGTTAGTTGTTGGAATATGGCTGACCATATGCCGAGTGATTCGTTGTCACCCATGGCACCCTGGTGGTTATGATCCAATACCTTAGTAAAATTCAAATGCTTAATAGCTGAGAGAGTTATGGATAACCGCCGATTAGTATTGATTCTTGTATTCAGCTTCTCGCTTGTCATGCTGTGGAATGGCTGGCAGGGGTCTGTTCAACCTAAAAACACATCAGCAACCCAGGCGACTTTTGTGAGTGATTTACCCTCACGCGGGGCGGATGTTCCTGCTACCAGCATTCCCACCGCTGAAGGAACCGCTGGATTAGCGGAAGCAGCTATTAAAGAGGCTGCTAAGGTTGAAGTGATCAAGGTGGAAACCGACTTGTTTTTGGCAGAAATATCCCCTCGGGGAGGGGATATTGTCCGTTTAGAATTGAAGAAACACCATGATTCTAAGGATAAAAATCGCGCATTTACTCTTTTTGATGCAGGTGAACATCATGTTTACAACGCTCAATCTGGCGCTATCGGTGAAGGTTTGCCTAACCATCGGAGCATGTGGCGTGTTGTCGGTGAATCACGCCATCTAAAGGAGGGGGATAATACGCTGAGTGTCCAGCTCGTTTCTGATTTTCCTGATGGTAAGCAGGTAGTAAAGACTTACATTTTTCATCGCGGAAGCTATCAAATCAGCGTTCAGCATGAAGGTTTGCCTGTGGGATCTTCTACTTATTACCAATTTACTCGTGATGGGAAACCTGCAGAAGAACATGGTAATCCCATGATGATAGGGACGTCGACCTTTACCGGCCCAGCGGTATTTACAGAGTCGGAAAAGTTCCAAAAAGTGAGTTTCTCTGACATTACTAAAAATAAAGCTAAATTTGCAACGAAAGCCGATAACGGTTGGCTCGCTATGGTGCAGCATTATTTCTTTGCCGCCTGGTTGCCACCTCAGGGCGTTGCTCGCGAGTTTTATATGCGACCGATTGGAGCAGATCTTTATTCTGCAGGTGTCATCTTGCCTGTGGGTGCTGATGGCAAAAGTTCAGTATCGCTTTACGCGGGTCCCCAGGAATTGCAGAATCTCAAAGCTATTGCCCCAGGGCTGGATCTGGTGGTGGATTATGGCTGGCTGACAGTGATTGCCGCACCTCTGTTTTGGGTGTTAGGTGTTATCCATAAACTTACAGGTAATTGGGGTTGGGCAATTATCCTGCTCACTGTTCTGATCAAGCTGGTGTTTTTCCCTCTATCTGCAGCTAGCTATAAATCCATGGCCAAGATGCGCTTGGTTACTCCGAAACTAGCTAAGCTGAAAGAGACTTACGGGGATGACAGGATGCGGCTTAACCAGGAAATGATGGCGCTTTATAAAAAGGAGAAGATTAATCCGCTGGGTGGTTGTTTGCCTATCCTTATTCAAATTCCTGTTTTTATTTCGCTATATTGGGTTCTTCAAGGCACGGTAGAGATGCGTAATGCACCTTGGATTGGCTGGATTCAAGACTTATCGGCGCAAGATCCCTACTATGTTCTGCCACTGCTCATGGGGGTTACCATGTTTATTCAGACCAAACTGAACCCCGCTCCACCGGATCCTTTGCAGGCTAAGGTGATGTTAATGATGCCAATTTTATTCACGGGTATGTTTTTGTTCTTTCCAGCAGGCTTGGTGTTGTACTGGACTGTCAATAATCTGTTATCTATCGCCCAGCAGTGGCAAATTACCCGGGCGATTGAATCGGCAAGTAAGCCAGCATAACCAGATGAAGTGAATGCTGGCTCATCAGTAAGCCAGGCTGGTAATTACTGCATAAGTTTGTGAGGCTCCATGGCCAGTAGTGCTGTAGACACAATCGCTGCAATTGCTACGGCGGCTGGTCGTGGCGGTATCGGAATTGTCCGTATTTCCGGGCGCGATTTATTGCCGTTTGCTCATCAGTTAAGCCAAAAAATACCTGTAGCGCGCCGTGTTACCACCGCCGACTTTTTTGCGGAGGATGGCTCTGTGATTGATCGCGGTGTTTTACTCTATTTTTCTGCTCCGCATTCTTTCACGGGTGAAGATGTGATTGAGTTGCAGGGTCATGGTGGTTCGGTTGTGATGCAGATGTTGTTGGCGCGTTGTGTTGAGCTTGGGGCACGCATTGCCCAACCCGGTGAATTTTCTCAACGTGCTTTTCTGAATGACAAAATGGACCTCGCCCAGGCTGAGGCGGTGGCTGATCTGATTGATGCCGGAACGGCTGCTGCAGCGCGATCGGCATTACGTTCCTTATCTGGTGATTTTTCTCGCGAAGTCCAGGCGTTAGTGGCGCAGTTAATAGAATTGCGCATGCTGATTGAAGCGACGTTAGATTTTCCTGAAGAAGATATTGATTTGCTTCAGCAGACTGATGTGGCCGAGAGGTTGAGTAATTTCTCTTTAGGTCTGAATAAGCTTCTACAGCGCGCCCGCGCGGGTAGCATTCTGCGCGAAGGCTTGTATGTCGTGTTAACGGGTTTGCCCAATGTAGGTAAATCCTCGTTGATGAATTGTTTATCGGGTGAAGACCGTGCGATTGTGACCGAGCATGCAGGAACCACGCGCGACGTGTTGCGTGAAACGATACAGGTGAATGGTATTCCGTTGCATATTATTGATACGGCCGGATTGCGCGCCACCGAAGATCCGGTTGAAAAGATGGGGATTAGTCGCGCCTGGCAAGAACTGGACCGTGCCGATGTTGTTCTTCAGCTGGTTGACGCGAGGGTAGGAATCACAGAGGCTGATCGAATGATTTCTGCGCAACTCCCTTCCGGTGTAGAGCGGCTGGTTATCGAGAATAAGTGTGACTTGGCTGGTAAGCCGTCACAGCGGTTAGAGCTCGATGGATTGGTGCACTTGTGTTTGTCCGCCCGCAGTGGTGAGGGTATTGATCTACTACAGGATGAGTTATTGCGTATAGCAGGTTGGGTAGATGCGGGTGAGGATGTTGTTCTTGCGCGTGCGAGGCACATTGAAGCGCTTACGCATGCGGCCGAAAAGTCGGCGCTGGCGGAACGGCAGTTGGGCCAACCCGAGCTTTGCGCAGAAGAGTTGCGATTGGCGCAGATGGCTCTATCCAGTATTACAGGAGAGTTTTCATCCGATGATTTGCTGGGCGAGATATTTTCTCGGTTTTGTATCGGAAAATAATGTCATGTTTCACGTGAAACACTAAGGGATTTGTTTCACGTGAAACGGTTTTGGAGTTTATGTTTCATGGTGTGGTGGCGTATCATTGCGCCTCGAGATTGAGGTGGTAAAAGTGGAATTTTTAACTACATTTGATGTCATTGTTGTTGGTGGGGGACATGCTGGTGCAGAGGCTGCGCTGGCATCAGCGCGGGCGGGTGCTCAAACGCTATTGCTCACACACAACATTGAAACGCTCGGTGCAATGTCCTGCAACCCTTCTATTGGCGGTATAGGCAAAGGACATTTAGTAAAGGAAATTGATGCGCTGGGCGGTGCCATGGCTTTGGCTGCGGATGAGGCAGGCATTCAGTTCCGGATTCTCAATGCGTCAAAAGGTCCAGCTGTACGGGCGACCCGTGCTCAGGCAGATCGCCAGTTATATAAACAGGCAATCCGTTCCCGTCTTGAGGGTCAGGAAAATCTGACCTTGTTTCAGCAGGCGGTTGATGATTTTATTGTTGTGGGTGATCGTATCAAAGGTGTCGTTACTCAGTTAGGTGTGCGCTTCCATGCGCCTGCGGTTGTTTTGACAGCGGGTACGTTTCTTGATGGCTTGGTTCATGTCGGACTGGAAAATTACCGTGCCGGTCGCTTTGGTGATCCGGCAGCTATTTTGCTGAGCCGGCGGTTGAAAGAGCTGAAGCTGCCGGTGGGGCGCTTGAAAACCGGAACGCCGCCCCGGCTTGATGGGCGCTCGATTGATTTCTCGGCTATGGTGTGTCAACCGGGTGATGATCCCGTGCCGGTCTTTTCTTTCATGGGTTCGGCTAACATGCATCCACGCCAGATACCCTGCTGGATTACTCAAACGAATGAAAAGACGCATGAAATTATTCGCCAGGGTTTAGATCGTTCGCCCATGTTTACTGGGGTAATTGAAGGGATAGGGCCCAGGTATTGCCCGTCGATAGAAGATAAGATTCATCGTTTTGCGGGCAAAAATAGTCACCAGATTTTTATGGAACCTGAAGGTCTGGGGACTTATGAAATTTATCCCCAGGGAGTGTCCACCAGTTTGCCCTTCGATGTTCAGCTAAATCTTATCCGATCTATTCGCGGGTTGGAAAAAGCGCACATTACCCGGCCTGGCTATGCCATCGAGTATGACTATTTCGATCCGCGACATTTGAAGGGTAGTTTGGAAACACAATCCATCGCGGGTTTGTTTTTCGCAGGCCAGATCAACGGCACGACAGGCTACGAAGAGGCGGCAGCGCAAGGTTTGCTGGCAGGGGTTAATGCCGCTCGGTTTGCAAAAGATTTGCCAGCATGGGCACCTCGAAGAGATCAGGCATACCTGGGGGTTTTGGTTGATGATTTAATTACGCGTGGGGTATCTGAGCCCTATCGCATGTTTACCAGTCGTGCCGAATACCGCTTGTCATTGCGTGAAGATAATGCCGACTTAAGATTAACCGAGGAAGGGCGTGCTTTGGGGTTGGTTGACGATGCGCGCTGGGATCGTTTTAATCGTAAGCGGGATGCGATTGCTCTCGAGGTTGAGCGTACTCGAGCAACCTGGGTGAATCCTCGGATGGTTAGTGGCGATGAGGCAGTGCGCGTGCTTGGCCAATCGATAGAGCATGAATATAGCTTGTTCGAACTACTCCGGCGACCGGGAGTTAGCCATTCTGATCTGATGACGTTGACAGGCGCTGGCGAAGGGGTGGCTGATGCGGAAGTTGTCGAACAGGTAGAGATTCAAGCGAAATACCAAGGATATATTGAGCGTCAGAAAGAAGAGGTTGCCAAAAGTCTGGCCCATGAATCATCCGCCATACCGGTAGATATGGATTACACACTGGTTCATGGATTGTCATTTGAAGCGCGACAAAAGCTGATGCAAGCGCGCCCGGAAACATTGGGTCAGGCATCGAGGGTTCAGGGAGTAACACCTGCGACGATCTCTTTGCTCTTGGTTCATCTCAAGCGGCAGAAGGCGGCATGACTTTAGGCATTCAGTTGCAACAAGGTCTGATGGCATTAGGGTTGGCGCTGCCAGATAGTGCTCAGGCGAAACTTCTTGCCTACCTGAGTCTGCTAAAAAAATGGAATGCCACGTATAACTTGACGTCCATACGTGAAGAATCTGCGATGTTAACGCAGCATCTATTTGATTCTTTGAGCATATTGCCACATATTGAAAAGTCGGCGCTGGTGACACGGCGCTGGATTGACGTTGGAAGCGGTGCTGGCCTGCCGGGTGTTCCTTTGGCCATTGCCTGCCCCCAATTACAGATGGCTCTGATTGATTCCGTGGACAAAAAGACAGCATTCCAGCGTCAGGTAAAAATTGAGCTTGGGTTATCAAATTTAACCATTTTGGGTGGCAGGGTCGAAAACCAGTCCGCTGCGCAATGCGATGCTGTGATATCGCGTGCATTTGCCGAATTGAAGGATTTTGTCTCGCTGGCAGGACATCTGCTGGTGGAGGGTGGCACGCTTTACGCCATGAAAGGGCAGATGCCCCATGAAGAAATTGCTCGGCTTCCTGCGGAGTGGCATGTCATCCAGTGTTTGCCACTGGAAGTGCCAGGGATGATGGCTGAGCGCCATTTGATTGTTCTACAGAAAAGGCCCTGATCGATGCATATATTTGCCGTAGCCAATCAAAAGGGCGGGGTAGGAAAAACCACTACGACGGTCAACCTGGCCGCTGCGCTTGCCGCGCAGGGACAGCGCACCCTGTTGATAGATCTTGATCCACAGGGAAATGCCACCATGGGCTGTGGAATAGATAAACGGAGCCTGAAGTTCTCGGTTTATCAATTGCTTTTGGAGTCGGCAACGCTTGCGCAAACCCGCGTGATGTCGCCCAGTGGGAAATTTGATGTACTACCTGCGAACCGTGATTTGGCGGGTGCGGAGGTAGATCTGGTTGATTTGGAGCATAGAGAGGCGCGCCTCAAAAATGCGTTGATGCTGCACCGGGATGATTACGATTTTGTCTTGATCGACTGCCCACCATCCCTGTCGATGCTGACACTCAATGGCCTGTGCTCGGCGCATGGCGTCATTATTCCTATGCAATGTGAATATTATGCGCTGGAAGGGTTGTCGGATCTGGTCAATACCATTAAGAAAGTTCACGCTAATCTCAATCGTGAACTGAAAATCATTGGTCTTTTGCGGGTCATGTTTGATACGCGCAGCACCCTGTCAAATCAGGTTTCGGCACAGCTGGAGCAGCATTTTGGGGATAAGGTTTTCAAGACCATCGTGCCACGCAATGTGCGCCTGGCTGAGGCACCAAGTTATGGTGTGCCCGGTGTCTTGTTTGATAGGGCAGCTAAAGGCTCGCAAGCTTATCTTGCTTTTGCCGTTGAAATGATCGAACGCGTTAAAACTTGGAAGGAATGAAATGAATGCCACACGATTAAAGGGTTTGGGTCGCGGTCTGGATACATTGCTTGATCCAGAAGCCAGTGGCAATCAAGGACAGCGACAGGATATTTTGTCAGTCGATGCGCTGCGTCCCGGTAAATATCAGCCACGCACCCGGATGGATCCGGGGTCACTAGAAGAGCTTGCTGCCTCGATCAAGGCGCAAGGTTTGATCCAGCCCATATCCGTTCGTCCGGTAGTTTATGACAGTGTTGCATGCTATGAAATTATTGCGGGCGAACGGCGTTGGCGTGCGGCCAAAATTGCAGGGCTGAGCGAAGTGCCTGTGCTCATAAGAGATATTCCCGACGATGCGGCATTGGCCATGTCGCTGATCGAGAATATTCAGCGCGAAGATCTTAATCCACTGGAAGAGGCGGCAGGTATTCAGCGCTTGATCGATGAGTTTGAAATGACGCATCAACAAGCAGCCGATGCGCTCGGTCGTTCCCGTTCAGCTGCAACAAATCTGCTGCGCTTATTGCAGTTAGCCAAGCCAGTGCAGGATATGCTCATGGCGGGTGATATCGAGATGGGCCATGCGCGCGCATTACTTGCCTTACCTAGTCTTGCGCAAAGTCGGCTTGCTGCTACATTGGTGGAAAAGCGGCTATCGGTTCGTGATGCCGAGCGGCTGGTTGCGCGCGAGCTTAATCCTTCACAAAAGGCGGAAGGTGCCCCAAAAGCCAATCGGGATCTACAGCGGCTTGAAGAAGAATTGTCAGATAAAATAGGTGCTACCGTGAAAGTGAGTGCTAACAGAAAGGGTGCTGGAACGCTAGTGATTCGCTTTGCAAGTCTGGATCAGCTGGATGGTTTATTAAGTACGCATTTTGGCTGAGTTAAGGCAGGCCGAGGTCTGGTGATATCGCCGCATCATCCAAAAATAGATTTTCCAGAAGTGGCCTCGGGGCTTTGCAGCGTATCACCAGCGCCGACTTTTCAGAGTGTGGGTAAGGTGGGGCGGTGATGAAGAAAAATGCGTTGAATGTGAGAATGCGTCAGGCGAGTCGATCGTATGACGGCAATTTTATTGACACTTATTATGCAAGCATTTAAAATCGCGCGGCTTTGAGCCGTGCAACCTTGGAAGGTTTGATTGATGTATAGGGTTGTATTGCTTCAAATTACCGGGGTGCTCGTTGCAGCAGGATTGGCCAGTCTATGGCTAGGGCAGCACGGTGCGTTGTCGGTTTTATTTGGGGGTGCGGCATACGCGATCCCAAATCTGTTTTTTGTAACGAGACTTGCGGCTTCAACAGCAAGAAAGCGTGCCAGTGTGGCCACCTTTTTTGTTGGTGAGCTGGTTAAGATTCTTGCTACGATCGTACTTTTGGTGGCTGCTCAGCGGTTCTACCCTGTGCATTGGTTAGCATTATTGGTAGGGCTATTTGTTGCGTTAAAAGCTAATTTGTTCGCGCTATTGTTAAAAAACTGATTATGTCATCAAGTACTGAAAATGCGCCTGTCGCAGGCGACTATATCGTCCATCACCTGACCCATTTGACTAGTACTGGCCATAAGCAGTCGGCGGTGATCGATTGGACAATCATCAACGTGGATACCATTTTCTGGTCCATCAGCATGGGTGTGCTGGCGATGATTATCATGGTTATTGCTGCTCGGCGAGCCACGTCAGGCGTTCCTGGCCGACTTCAGGGTGCCGTTGAAATGCTGGTTGATATGGTTGATACCCAATCCAAAGCCATTGTTCATGGCGATCGCCGGTTTATCGCCCCGGTGGCGCTGACCGTGTTTGTTTGGGTTTTGTTCATGAATGCCCTTGATTTCCTGCCAGTGGATTTGTTCCCCAGAATTGCTGAGATGTTTGGGTTCCACTATCAGCGTATCGTGCCCACCGCCGATCTGAATGGTGCGCTAGGCATGTCGCTGGGTGTTCTTCTTTTGTGCTTGTACTACAACATAAAAATCAAAGGCCTCACAGGTTGGGTGCACGAATTATTCACCGCGCCTTTTGGCAACCATCCTTTGCTGTACCTCGTTAATTTCGCGATGCAGATGATTGAGTTTATTGCCAAAACGGTTTCTCACGGCATGCGGCTGTTTGGCAATATGTATGCTGGTGAGCTGGTATTCATGCTGATTGCTTTGATGGGTAGTACGGCTACCGCCATGGGCTTTTTTGGCCATGTTGTGGCGGGGTCGATCTGGGCGATTTTTCACATCCTGATCGTTGTGTTGCAGGCTTTCATTTTCATGATGCTGACGCTGGTGTACATAGGCCAAGCGCATGAGAGTCACTAGTTGTATCAGTTAGCAGTTTTTACGTGTTTTTAATTTTATATAAGGAGTAGTCATGGAACATATTCTTGGGTTTGTTGCTCTGGCCGCTGGCCTGATTATTGGTCTCGGTGCTGTTGGCGCGTGTATCGGTATCGGCATCATGGGATCCAAATACCTCGAAGCATCCGCTCGTCAGCCTGAGCTAATGAATGCGCTGCAGACCAAAATGTTCTTGCTGGCTGGTTTGATTGATGCTGCTTTCCTGATTGGTGTTGGTATTGCGATGATGTTTGCATTTGCCAATCCGTTCATCCTCAAGTAATCGCGTCTTTTTAAAGGACCAATAACGTGAATCTGAACGCAACGCTGTTTGCCCAGCTGGCTGTGTTCTTTATTTTGGCTTGGTTTACGATGAAGTTCGTATGGCCACCCATCATGAAGGCACTAGATGATCGTGCGAGTAAAATCGCCGACGGCCTTGCGGCAGCTGACAAGGCAAAGGCTGATTTGGTGTTCGCCGAAAAAAAAGCGGCTGAAGAATTACGTCATGCACGTGAGTCGGCTGCTGAGTTTCGTAGTGGGGCGGAAAAACAAGCCGCTCAGCTGCTTGAAGAAGCGCGTGCTGAAGCCGCTCGAGTGGTTTCAGCAGCTCGTGAAGCTGCTCAATCGGAAGTCGGTGTCGCCATGCAACGTGCCAAGGAGTCGCTACGCGAACAAGTCGCGCTACTGGCTGTGGCTGGTGCAGAGAAAATTCTCCGCAAGGAAATTAATCCTCAGGCGCATGCCGATCTGCTTTCTCAGCTGAAGTCGGAGCTTTGATCAGACATGGCTGAAAATGTTACGCTGGCCCGGCCTTACGCAGAAGCTGCCTTTCAGTTAGCTAAAGGCAGTCCTGCCGATTTGGCTTCATGGGCCGAAGCGCTTGCATGCTTGTCAAATATTACAATCGATCCAGTGATGGAAGCGTGTATTGGCAGTCCGCAGTTTAATGCAGCACAGTTGACGCAGCTTTATTTTGAGGCGACCGACGGCAAGCTGAGTGCAGATCAGCAAAGTTTTGTTCGTGTGTTGGTTGATAACAATCGTCTGGTGGTGCTACCGGAGATTGTTGCACTGTTTGACGAACTAAAAGCTAATGCCGAAGGTATCAAGCATGCCGAGATTACCTCAGCTTTTCCTCTTGATGATGCCGTACTAAAAAATTTGGTAGCAGAACTCGAACGTAAATTTTCATGTCGGATACAAGCAACAATCAAGCTTGATCCCGAGCTTATCGGTGGCGTACGTATGGCTGTTGGCGACGAGGTGATTGATGCCTCAGTTCGCGGCAAACTTGCTGCTATGGCGATTGCCCTAACGAACTAGGAGTTATTTGATGAATCTGAATCCATCTGAAATTAGTGAGTTGATTAAAACACGAATCCAGACGATGCAATTGCCCGCAACGGCGCGTAATGAGGGCACCGTCGTTTCAGTGACTGACGGCATCTGTCGCGTGCATGGCCTGGCGGATGTCATGCAAGGTGAGATGTTGGAATTTCCTGGCAATACCTTCGGTTTGGCGCTCAATCTGGAGCGTGATTCGGTGGGTGTGGTGGTGCTGGGCGATTACGAACACATTACCGAAGGCGATATCGTTAAATGCACGGGCCGAATTCTCGAAGTGCCTATTGGCCCCGAGCTGCTTGGTCGCGTAGTGAATGCCTTGGGCGAGCCGATCGATGGCAAAGGCCCGATCAACGCAAAACTCTCAGACAAGCTGGAAAAGGTTGCTCCAGGGGTTATCTGGCGTAAATCGGTATCTCAGCCGTTGCAAACCGGACTCAAAGCAGTTGACTCGATGGTTCCGGTGGGACGCGGTCAGCGCGAATTGATTATTGGTGATCGACAAACAGGAAAGACAGCCGTAGCGGTTGATGCCATCATCAATCAAAAAGGCCAGAACATGTTCTGCGTCTACGTGGCTATTGGTCAAAAAGCGTCCACCGTGGCTAACGTCGTGCGTAAACTCGAAGAGCATGGGGCGATGGAATACACGGTTGTCGTTGCTGCTACTGCCTCTGACTCAGCTGCAATGCAGTTTCTTGCACCGTATGCGGGTTGCACAATGGGCGAATACTTCCGCGATCGTGGCATGGACGCACTGATTGTTTATGATGATTTGACCAAGCAAGCATGGGCGTATCGCCAGATTTCGCTGCTGCTGCGCCGTCCTCCCGGTCGCGAAGCGTATCCGGGTGACGTGTTCTATCTGCACTCACGTTTACTTGAGCGTGCTGCTCGTGTTTCAGAGGCTTGGGCAGAAAAGCTCACCAACGGCGAAGTTAAAGGCAAAACAGGCTCATTGACGGCTTTGCCCATTATTGAAACCCAGGCAGGCGACGTTTCTGCCTTTGTGCCGACGAACGTGATTTCGATTACAGACGGCCAGATTTTCCTTGAGACTGACTTGTTCAATGCCGGTATCCGTCCTGCCATGAATGCCGGTATCTCGGTGTCGCGCGTGGGTGGTGCAGCGCAGACCAAGGTCATCAAGAAGCTGGGTGGCGGCGTGCGTTTATCCCTTGCTCAGTATCGCGAGCTTGCTGCATTTGCGCAGTTTGCTTCGGATCTCGATGAGGTGACACGCAAGCAGTTGGAGCGTGGTCGTCGCGTAACTGAATTGATGAAGCAATTACAGTATTCTCCGTTGTCGGTTGCTGATATGGCAATTTCGCTGTATGCCTCTAACGAAGGCTTCATGGACGATGTCGATGTGCCGCGTATTCTGGCATTTGAGACGGCATTGCATCAGGTCATGCACCAAAAACATGCTGATCTGGTAGCCAAGATAGAATCGACGAAAGATCTGGATAAAGATGCCGAAGCGCAGCTTAAAGCAGCGATTGTCGACTTCAAGAAATCCTGGGCCTAATTCACTTACCTGACTGGCTAACAAAGGGCGATCATGGCAGGTAGTAAAGAGATACGTAGCAAAATCAAGAGCGTGCAAAACACGCGCAAGATTACCAAGGCTATGGAGATGGTGGCTGCATCCAAAATGCGCAAGGCGCAAGAACGGATGCAGGCTGCTCGCCCCTATAGCGAAAAAATTCGTCGTCTGGCGGCTAATCTTTCACACGCCTTGATGACTGATTATCGGCATCCGTTTCTGACTAAGCAGACATCAGTTAAACGTGTTGGTTTGATCGTGATCACGACCGACAAAGGTTTGTGTGGTGGGTTAAACACCAATGTGTTGCGCCAATCGCTAAACTCCATGCGTCAGTGGGAGGCGCAGGGCATAAGTGATATCAGTGTTACCTGTATTGGTAACAAGGGTCTAGGCTTTATGCATCGCCTCGGTGCCAAAGTGATGTCACACGTTACCCATATCGGGGACACCCCGCACATGGAAAAATTGATCGGCCCCATAAAGGTCATGCTGGATGCTTATCAGACGGGTGAGCTGGATGAAGTCCATATTGCCTACACGCGCTTTATCAACACGATGTCGCAACAGGCAATCGTTGAGCCTTTGCTGCCACTGTCTGGTGAGCGCATGGGCACACCTGAAACCGGTTGGGATTATTTGTACGAGCCTGATGCACAGACGGTGGTGGATGATTTGTTGTTGCGCTATGTCGAAGCTCTGATTTACGAAGGAGTCACAGAAAATATGGCTTCCGAGCAGTCGGCACGTATGGTTGCCATGAAGGCTGCGACAGATAACGCGGGCAGTGTCATCAAGGAATTACAGCTTGTTTATAACAAAGCCCGTCAAGCAGCAATTACTAAAGAAATATCAGAGATTGTTGGTGGCGCAGCTGCCATTGCAGGCTAAGCCCGGTTTATAACGAATCAACCTGAATTACATTAAGGAAATAACCATGAGCAACGGAAACATCGTTCAGTGTATTGGCGCAGTGGTCGACATCAAGTTCCCTCGTGAGGCCATGCCTAACGTCTATGAGGCGCTGACACTTGATGAGGCAGTCTCGGGTAATGCCGAATCAGGCCTGACCTTCGAAGTGCAACAGCAGCTCGGAGATGGTGTTGTGCGCACGATTGCATTAGGTTCCTCCGACGGTCTTCGTCGTGGCATGTCAGTGAAAAAAACGGGTGCACCGATTTCTGTGCCAGTTGGCATGGGCACATTGGGTCGCATTATGGACGTGCTGGGTCGGCCAATCGATGAAGCAGGGCCGATTCAATCTGATGAATTGCGCCCCATTCATGCCAAAGCACCCAAGTTTGACGAACTCTCACCCTCGGTCGATTTGTTGCCCACCGGCATCAAGGTGATTGATCTGATTTGTCCGTTTGCCAAAGGCGGAAAAATCGGCTTGTTTGGTGGTGCGGGTGTCGGCAAAACCGTCAACATGATGGAGCTGATCAATAACATTGCCAAGTCTTATGGTGGTTACTCCGTATTCGCCGGTGTGGGTGAGCGTACCCGCGAGGGCAATGACTTCTATCATGAAATGGAAGAGTCAAAGGTTCTCGACAAGGTAGCGATGGTGTTCGGTCAAATGAACGAACCTCCAGGCAACCGTTTGCGTGTTGCATTGACCGGTTTGACCATGGCAGAAAAATTCCGTGATGAAGGGCGCGACATCCTCTTCTTTGTGGATAACATTTATCGCTACACATTGGCTGGTACCGAAGTTTCTGCGTTGCTTGGGCGTATGCCATCTGCTGTGGGTTACCAACCGACACTGGCCGATGAAATGGGGCGCTTGCAAGAGCGTATTACCTCAACCAAAGTGGGTTCGATTACCTCGATTCAGGCCGTCTATGTGCCAGCTGACGACTTGACTGACCCATCCCCAGCAACCACCTTCCTTCACCTTGACGCAACGGTTGTGCTGTCACGTGATATTGCCGCGCTGGGTATTTACCCGGCGGTTGATCCGCTGGATTCGACATCGCGCCAGCTAGATCCATTGGTGGTGGGTGAGGAGCACTATAACGTGGCACGCCAGGTGCAGTCGAACTTGCAGCGCTATAAAGAGTTACGTGACATTATCGCCATTCTTGGCATGGATGAGCTTGCCCCGGAAGATAAACTGGCAGTATCGCGTGCGCGTAAAATTCAACGCTTCCTGTCGCAGCCTTTCAATGTGGCCGAAGTATTTACTGGCTCACCAGGCAAAATCGTTTCTCTGGCCGATACGATCAAAGGCTTCAAGATGATTGTTGATGGTGAGTGTGACGAGCTACCTGAGCAGGCGTTCTACATGGTTGGTGCCATTGAAGAAGCCTTTGAAAAGGCCAAAACGCTGTAATTATTTTCAGCGAGATGAAAGGTAAGATATGGCCATGACCGTTCATGTAGATGTAGTCAGCGCAGAAGAGTCCATTTTTTCCGGCTTGGCGGAGTTTGTTGCCCTGCCCGGGGAAGGTGGCGAGCTGGGTATTTTGCCCGGCCATATGCCGCTAATGACACGCATCAAACCAGGTACCGTGCGCATCAAGCTGCCGCACGGCAAAGAAGAGTGCATCTTTGTTGCAGGTGGTTTGCTAGAGGTGCAGCCCGGACTAGTCACAGTGCTGGCAGATACGGCTATTCGTGGTGCTGATCTTGATGAAGCCAAGGCACTAGAGGCTAAAAAGCGTGCCGAAGAAGCCTTGGCAAGTCGTAGCGCTGAAATGGATTATGCCCGTGCGCAAGCTGAGTTGAGTGAGGCGATTGCGCAACTCTCGGCAATTGATCGGCTACGCAAGCAAGGCCACTAAAAAATTGCGTTAATCGGCTAAAAAAAGGCAGCGTAAGCTGCCTTTTTTGTTTCACAGTTCTGGTTATGCAAAGTTTTTTTCTGCAAAACCCCAATTAACGAGAGAAGCAAGGAAAGTTTCAACGAACTTGGGCCGTGCATTGCGATAGTCAATGTAGTAGGCATGTTCCCAAACATCAATGGTGAGCAAAGCTTTATCACCAGAGGTTAAGGGGGTACCCGCTGCGCTGGTGTTGATGATGTCCACCGAGCCGTCGGCCTTTTTTACTAGCCATGTCCAGCCTGAGCCGAAGTTGCCGACGGCGGATGCCTGGAATGCCTTTTTGAATTCGTCAAAACTGCCCCATTTCTTGTTGATCGCCTCGGCCAGTGCGCCAGCGGGCGCGCCGCCGCCAGCGGGCTTCATGCTGTTCCAGAAAAAAGTGTGGTTCCAGACTTGCGCTGCATTGTTGAAGATGCCGCCAGCGGGCGCTTTCTTGACGATGGCCTCCAGATCAAGGTTTTCGAAGTCGGTGCCCTTGATCAGGTTATTCAGGTTGGTCACATAGGCCTGGTGATGCTTGCCATGGTGATATTCAAAGGTTTCTTTTGAAATGTGGGGTGCAAGTGCGTCTATTGCGTAGGGCAAAGCGGGTAAAGCGTGTTCCATTTGAATTCCTTGAAAAGTGAAGTAAGGGTAAAACTAAAAAACCCGTTGATTCTAAATAGTACTGCGTTAAATAACAATTCTTCTACTCAAACAACTTGCACAACTTTGGCGTCAGCGTAGATTTTCGCCGGTGAAAACACTCATCAATTCACTTGTTGGAAAATCTTTTGGGCAGGTGGTTAGCTAATGGTAACTGGCGCTAACCGGCCAGCGGGGTTAATTCAACCGCTGTAGCCTTTTTTCCAGACGCGCGATATCGTCACGTAGCTTATGGACATCGGCTGAAAAGTCGGCGATGGGGATACGGCGAATTAGCGCTGGTTGTTCTTCGGTTAGATATTCACTGATATTTTCTGCCAGAGCCATGGCGAATTTTTTCTGGCTCGCCAAAAATAAGTGAGCGCCTGCTACCAGTCGATGAGAGATGACGTCACCCAGTACGTGGGAAAGGTCTTCTTCCACGTCCCAGCGCAGGTGTTGTAAAACGTATCCAAGGGTTTGTGCAAATTCTGCTGAACCGCTGATGCGTGCCGCACGCATGATTGCTGCATGGCCTTGTAGCGCCAGGAAAGGGGTGCTGGTGGGCAGGTCAATCAATACGGCAGGTTCCACATCGCTCGTTGATGCAATGAGCAAACCTTCTGGTGTCACGTCAAACACCATTGAAAAAGGTGGGAAGGATATTTTTGCGCACAAGCCTGAAAATGGTTGCAATCTCGCTCGCGCCCAAGCAGCCTGATCAAGTAGATGATTAACCGCCGCGACAGCAGCTTTCATGGCAACTGGCGCGGGATCAGGCAACGTGGGCATGTGTTATTTCAGTCTTGCTGAATGCCAGCGACTTGCCAGCCACTGGTGCCACTCAGCGGTTTGACGAGATGCCACACCTCGGAAAAAGCCTCGGGTGCATTTTGTGAGTTCTCACGCAACTGCCCATGAAAGCGTACGCTGGCTACGTAGCGAGTGGCCTCTGTGGAGACATCCAGCAGATCGGCGGCTAACTGAACGATATCTGTTTGTTGCGTGGTGCGTTGACGCTCCTGAAACTGCAATTGGATCTCGGCGGCGACTTCTGGCGTAGAGAATTGACGGATATCTTCCATGTCGCCACGATCATTGGCGGCTTGCAAGCGCACGAAGCCGAGTTTGGCCTGGCGTAAAAAGCCTTCCACATCAAAACCGGCCGGAATATTATCGGCTGTGCCTGGTGTCGTAGTAGAAGCTGCCATGTTGCCTGTACCGTTCAGAGAAGGACTCAAGACTTTTTCTGTATCAAACGCCATGGGTTCTTGTCGCCCTGCCGAGTTTGCACCAACAGGTTGGGGATGCTGAAAAGCGTTATCTGCGGGGCGGCTGCCCAAAAAGCGCCGCAGGAGAAAAATGGCACCCATGACTAACAAGGCAATCATCAAGAAATTAGCCACGCCTTCACCCATGCCAAAATGCGACAGCATGGCGGCCAGGCCAATGCCCGCTGCAAGACCGGCGATCGGCCCCAGCCAGCGACTCATGCCTGAGCGTGGTGGCGTGCTTGCTGCAGGTGTGGCAGCAGCAGGCGATGGCGCTGCATTTTGCGCAGGCGCAGCGGGCCTGACAGGTGTTGCATCGCGATTCATGACGGTGGGCGAACGACTCATGCCTAAAGATTTGCCACCGCCCAGACGCCGAGCTTCGGCGGTGTTAACCAGCACACCTAGGCACAGAACAGCTATGCTGAAAATCATCATTAGTTTTTTCACTGCTTGTCCTTTACTTTTAAAAGTATTGTCAAAATTTATAACCACGATGCAGAGCAACGACGCCCGCAGTGAGATTGAAGACGTTGACCCGTTCAAAACCGGTTTGTTCCATCATGGCCTTTAATGCGGCCTGGTCAGGATGCATACGGATGGATTCGGCCAAATAGCGATAAGAGGCGGCGTCCCCGGCGATTTTTTCACCGAGCCAGGGCAACAGCTTGAACGAATAGGCATCGTAAATTTTCTCGAGCGGTGCCCATACCTTGGAAAATTCAAGCACGAGCAATCGCCCACCGGGGCGTAATACACGCAACATTTCAGACAGCGCCTGCTCTTTGTGCGTCATGTTGCGCAGGCCGAAGGCCACGCTGACGATGTCAAAATAGTTATCAGGAAACGGCAATTTTTCGGCATCGCACTGTGCCACCGGGGCAATAACCCCTGCGTCCAGCAGGCGATCGCGACCTACACTAAGCATGGCGTTATTGATATCGGTGAGCCATACCTGCCCGCCCGTTTCGGTTTGGGTGCCTACACGGCGTGCAAAGGCCAAAGAAAGATCCGCCGTGCCGCCTGCAATATCCAATACGCGCTCGCCCGGGCGAGGTGCGGCGATGTCGATAGTGAATCTTTTCCATACGCGGTGCAAACCGACGGACATGAGATCGTTCATGATGTCGTACTTCGTTGCCACAGACGAAAACACCCCGGCAACGCGTTGCGCCTTGGTTTCTTCATCGACCGTTTCAAAACCGAAATGCGTTTTAGTCATAAGATTGCGTCACTTTTCGGGTTTCACTAATGGTTGCCATGGTTACCATGATTGCCACAGCCACCACTGGGTGGGTCTTTAGGTGCGGAAGTCTCGCGGTTAGCCCCTGCTGCTGCCAGGCGTTGAAGATAATCGGCCCACAGTTCTGACTGGTTAGCACCTAGATAGTACAGCACGTCCCAAGAAAAAATGCCGCTATCGTGACCGTCTGAGAAGGTGGGCTTGATGCCATAGCTACCGACGGGGTCCAGCGCCAGAATTGCTACGTCGCGCTTGCCTGTTTGCAGGGTTTCCTGCCCTTTGCCGTGGCCGCGCACTTCAGCAGAAGGGCTATAGACCCTCAGAAATTCAGTGGATAGTTGGAACCGGCTGCCATCATCAAAGGCGATTTCCAGCACACACGATTTTTTGTGCAGAGTAATTTCGGTGGGGTTGGGGGTGGTGTGGTCAAGGCCGGGCATGGGAGGTGTCACACTGTGACATGGTAAAGCGGGTTGCTATGATAGCGCAGACCACTGAGTGACACACTGGGTGGCAACTGGGTAGCACAGGAATTAGAACTCCAGCGGATCGACGTCCACATGCCAGCGCAACGTGCGTGGGGATTTTAAGGTGTACAGCGCGGCGTGCCATTGAACTAGAAAATTTTGCAACGCGGGCCGGTTATCGGACTCCACCAGTAGCTGAGCACGCTCTAGCGCCATCAGACGATGCAGGCGCATGGGCACGGGGTCATACAGCGCGATATGGCTATCGGTGCAAGTGAGTGCAAGGTTACGGGCTAGCGTTAAAAAGGCGACGGATTCATCCATGGATGGACTTTCAGCACGCAGCATGGCTTGAAATGTGAACGGCGGAAAACCGGCAGTTTTACGCTCGTCGAGTTGAGCGTGCGCAAACCGACTGTAGTCATGATCGATCAGCGCCTGATACAGCGGATGAGCCGGGTACTCGGTTTGTATCAGGACCTCGCCGGGTAGATCGGCCCGGCCGCTACGACCGCCCACCTGCATGAGTTGGGCAAAGAGCCGTTCCGGCGTACGAAAGTCCGCCGCAAAGAGTGCGGCATCGGCACTGACCGCGCCGACGAGGGTGAGCTTGGGAAAGTCATGCCCTTTGGCGAGCATTTGGGTACCAATCAAAATATCTACTTCGCCTGCATGAATGCGTGCCAAGAGTGCCTGCCATTTTTTGGCGCTGTTCGCAGAATCGCGGTCGATGCGTAAAACGCGTGCGTGCGGAAAGCGTTCAATCAGTGCCGCTTCAAGCCGCTGGGTACCACGCCCAAAAGGTTGCAGGTCGATATTGCCACAAGCCGGGCAGGCGTGAGGAATGGCGGTCTCAAACCCACAGTGATGGCAGCGCAAATGTTTATCTGCCAGATGCACCACCAGGTTGGCAGCGCAATGTCGGCAGCGGGAAATCCATCCACAGGCGGGGCATGACAGCACTGGGGCGTAACCTCGCCGATTGAGGAACACCAGGCTTTGTTCGCCACGCGCGAGCCGTAGCTCAAGCGCTTGAATGAGCGCAGCACTTAAGCCTTCCTGCAATTTTTCGCGACGCGTATCAATGGTGCGCACGATGGGCGGTGCCTCGGCAATGGCACGCACCGGAAGTGACAATAGACGATAGCGCCCCGCCATGGCGTGATGAAAACTTTCCAGTGACGGGGTGGCCGAGCCAAGAACGATAGGACAGTTTTGTTGATGCGCCCGCCAAATAGCCAGATCGCGGGCCGAATAACGCACACCGTCTTGCTGCTTGAATGAAGCATCGTGCTCCTCATCCACAATAATCAACCGCAAACGGGGCAGTGGCGTGAAGATTGCCAGTCGGGTACCCAGCACAATATCGGCATCACCGCTGAGGGCGTCAAGAAACCCGCGAGCGCGAGCGGCATCGGCCACGCTGCTGTTAGCAATGACCAAATGCGCACGGGGAAAGCGTGCGCGCACACGACTTTCAAGCTGTGGTGTGAGCGCAATTTCAGGTACCAGCATCAATGCTTGCCCGTTCTGCGCCAAGGTTGCTTCGATGGCACGTAAATACACTTCGGTTTTGCCACTACCGGTCACGCCGTGGAGCAAAAAGGTTTGAAAGGCTGTCGTGCTGGCAATCTGCTCGATAGCCGTTTGTTGCGCGGCTAGCAGTGGCGGCAGAGAAATGATGGGTACCGGGCCAGATTTTTCCTTGGCAGCTGTGGTATCTGATGTGGCCTTTTTCGGACGAGGCTTTTTGCCGCGTCTTAGCATTGTCGGCAAGGCAAACGCCATGACTTCACCTAGCGGTGCTTGGTAATAGCGTGCGCAAAACCCGCACAACGCTAGCCAATCGGATGGCAGCGGCGGTATATCGCGCAAAACGGCGGTAATGGGTTTTAGTTTATCTAGGGGTTGTTCGCCGCTTGCCATCCAATCGACAATGACTCCTATGCGCACACTACGTCCAAAAGGCACGCTGACGAGGTAACCAATATCACTGACACTAGCTTCGGGTGCCAGGTAATCAAACAGCTGGGGCAAAGGCAGATTGAGGGCGATGCGAAGGATGCTCATGATGCATCAATCAGTTGTTTGCGATAGCTCGAAAAAACATCGGTAAAGCTTTGTAACTGGCTGTAGTAATAGACAAAAGTTCTTACCCACAAAAACTGTGGATAACTTTGTGAGTAAACACACAAAAAAACACCCAACCCATGGTTCTGTAAGGTAATTGACTTATTTGTGCAAAAATTGATCAAAATAAATATACATTAAAACAATTAGTTAAGTAATTTTTCAAGAAACTGATGTGTGGCAGCGCACAAGAGGGTCAATTCACTATTTTTGTGCATAAGTCAATCGCGATGAGCTAAATTTTAGCGATTCTGGCGGGTGATCAAGTGACTTGGCTGGCGGGGTTTTCACGCGCGTCACCAGCCAATGGGATTGTCTCGCAAGGGATTACAAAATCAGGCGGCTGAAGACCCTTGCCACCAATGGTTGTGCACCGCATTAATTAAGACATTGACATTTTCTGGCGGGGTGAATTGCGAGATGCCATGACCCAAATTAAACACATGTCCGGTGCCCTCGCCAAACTGGTTCATGACGCGGTGTACTTCAGCCGTCACTTTCTCGGGTGAGGCAAACAATACCATCGGATCCAGGTTGCCTTGCAAGGCCACGCGATTCCCTACCCGAGCACGGGCTTCGCCCAAATGGGTGGTCCAGTCCAGTCCGATGGCGTCACATCCTATATCGGCGATGGCTTCCAGCCATTGGCCGCCGCCTTTGGTGAACACAATACATGGCACGCGTTGACCATTATGCGACCGTTTAAGATCGGCCAGGATGCGTTGCATGTAGGCGAGTGAAAATTCACGGTAGGCTGCATGGGATAACACGCCACCCCATGAGTCAAAAATCATCACGGCCTGGGCACCGGATTCGATTTGCGCATTGAGATAGCTCACGACGGCTGTTGCGGTAACTTCGAGAATGCGATGCAGTAAATCTGGCCGGTCGTACAACATGGTCTTGATGGTGCGATAGTCAGCTGAGGCACCGCCTTCCACCATATAACAAGCGAGCGTCCAGGGGCTGCCGGAAAAGCCAATGAGCGGCACACTATTACCCAGGGCACGACGAATTTCTGCGACGGCATCCATCACATAGCGTAAATGCACATTAGGGTCCGGCACGGTAAGGTCACGAATTTCCCATTCGTTGCGGAGTGGGCGCTCAAATTTTGGCCCTTCGCCGTCGGCAAAATACAGCCCTAAACCCATGGCATCCGGCACGGTCAAAATGTCGGAAAACAAAATGGCGGCGTCCAGATCGAAACGCGACAGAGGTTGCAGAGTGACTTCGCAAGCAAGTTGAGGGTTTTTGCATAAGCCAAGAAAACTGCCAGCCCGCCGCCGGGTTTCATTGTATTCCGGCAGATACCTCCCGGCCTGACGCATGAGCCAGACCGGTGTGTGGTTTACGGGTTCGCGTAGCAAAGCGCGTAAAAAAGTATCGTTTTTGGGGCGGGACATAAAAAATTCCGGCAGGAGAAAGAGTGAATTATCGCATTACAAGCTTGTTTCAGCCCGCCGTGGTGTCCAAATGAGCCAAAGGGAGTCAGCGCAAGCCCAGATCTTTGAGTTTGCGATAAAGGTGTGTGCGTTCAAGCCCGGTTGTTTCTGCCAGACGCACCATGTTGCCATCAACTTCAGCGAGATGGTGCAAGAAGTAAAGGCGCTCGAAAGCCCCCCGCGCTTCACGCAAGGGTTGCTGGAGAATTTCCAGGCTGAGCTGCTGGTTTTCCGGGAAAGGTGCTCCCGCAGGAGTGAGCAACTGATGTACTTCTTCGGCAGAAACTTCCTCACCCAGTGCTGCCACGGCGAGCGATTTCACGGCGGCACGCAGTGCGGAATAGCCCTCGACCCATGCCCGATGACGCAAGGCATTTAAAGCGCCGGTGGTAAAGCGACGCAAGGGTAAGGCTTCATCTTCAATCAAAAAGCTCAACAAGTGCGTGGCAATATCCGGTACTTCCTCTTTCAGTTCTGTCAGTGCAGGCACTCCCAACACTGATCCGAACAGTGTTTTGACAATCTCTTCTTCCCACCCCTGGGCGATCAGATTGATTGGGTCGTGTATGGTGCCAACCACCAGACGCAGCTGATATCTGGTTAACCGTTCGACCGCAAAACACAGATTTTTCTGCTGCAAGCGATTAAGCCGTGAGAGTTCTTCACACCACAACAAGCCCTCTCTTAAGGATTCAAGTTTTTCCACTTCGAGTGGCTCCGACTCATTGGCCAGATCCAGCACGGGTTTGTTGTTTTTTTGCGCGGTGAGGGCAACAAGCTCAACGATGCCACCCGGTGCCGAACGCAACAAGAGCAAAGGACTACTGGCGAGCAACTGGTCGAAGCGCTGCTTTAAATCACGCAATACACCCGGGCGGGTAAAGGCGGCGAGCGACAGCCCGCTGCGCGGTTTGCGGTTGCCTCGCTCAAGCGCTTTTTTGACGGTCTGCAGCAGCTTTTGCATGCCGATGGGTTTTTCCAGAAAGTCCAGGGCACCGATGCGCGTGGCTTCTACTGCCGTATCAATAGTGGCGTGGCCGGACATCATCACGACCGGCACGTTGAGCTGGCCATGCGCCGCCCATTCCTTGAGCAGACTGATGCCATCCATTTCAGGCATCCAGATGTCCAGCAAAATCAAATCGGGTTGTGCTTCGGCGCGGGCGAGTTTAGCGCTGACGGCATTTTCTGCGAGGATCACGTCATGGCCTTCATCACGCAAAATTTCCGAGAGCAGCTCGCGAATGCCTACTTCATCATCGACTATGAGTATTTTTGACATGTTTATTCCGAGGTTGTTTTCTGGCTACCAGCGAGGAGCAGCCACAAGCTGACTTCGCCCCCATCGTGGTTGGCCAGGCGAATTTCTCCACCATGGTCATCAATGATTTTTTTCACGATGGCCAAACCCAAACCGGTGCCCTTGGTTTTGGTGGTGACATAGGGTTCAAAGGCGCGCGCCAGCATTTGGGGTGAAAAGCCCGTGCCGTTATCGTGCAAGGTGAGGCGTACGCGGTGTTTGTCTTGCTCGATGCGAATATCGATGCGCGGTTGCGCAACGTTTGCCAGGGCATCTTGCGCATTGGCGAACAGGTTATGCAGCACTTGACGTATTTGATTGGTGTCTGCAAGAACATGCGCAAAAGTCGGCGCTGGTGAGACGGTGAATTGAGTCGGTGTATTTTCATACAGCGCCAGTACATCGATAACCAGCGCATATAAATCCACTTCGGCGAGCTGCGGGGGCGGCGTGCGTGCGTAATCACGGAAATTATTCACCATGCTTTTGAGCGCTTCCACCTGGGTAATGATGGTGTGGGTGGCGCGGTCAAGTAACGCGCGGGAAGGTTCATCCAGAATTGCTCCGAGCTTCATGTGCAAGCGCTCGGCAGATAATTGAATGGGCGTGAGCGGGTTTTTGATTTCATGCGCCAGACGCTGTGCAACTTCAGCCCAGGCGGCAGAGCGTTGTGCCGAGATAAGGCGCGTGATGTCGTCAAACACCACGACAAACCCACCACTACTCGTCATCGGTAGCGTGGTGCCGCGAATCAGCAGCGTTTGCGGTGCGTGATCCTCATGTGTCAGGTCAAGTTGTTGCTGCCATTCTTCGCCATACCGGGCAAAGCCCTCAATGATCGTCATCGCCAGTGTGTGATGACGCGGCCAATCCGCGAGCGGTATTTTTTCAAATGCCGCCAGATCATCATGCAAAATCGTGAGCGCGCCACGGTTTGCCGCGCGCAAATGAAAATCCGTCCTGAACGCAAGCACGCCGGCAGATAAATTGCCCAGCACACTTTCCAGATAGGCTTGCGCAGCCTCGGTTTTTTCGCGTTGAAGATCAGCTTCTGCACGGGCTTCGCTCAATTGGCGGGTCATGTTGTTGAACGAACGCGTCAGAAGCCCCAGTTCATCAGAGGTTTCAATGATCGTGCGCGGCGTGAAATCACCTGCTGACACGGCTCGCGTGCCTTCCGCAAGTATCAGCAATGGTTGCGCCAGGCGTTCGGCTAGAAGAAAAGCCAGCGCGACAGCGGCGAACAAGGCCAGCATCAAGGTCAGTGTCAACGTCAGCGTGTAAATGCGCTTAAGACCGCTGCGGCCCAATTGCAGCTCTTGATAATTACGGTAGCCCGCTTCAGCATTGCTGGCGTTTTTAGCAATCGCTGCGGGAACGCGCTGGGTAAATTGCAGAATGCGTGGTTCAAATTCGAGCAGATGGGTCGTATTGGCAATGACCGGTACGAGCGTGCGAATCGTCAGGCCTTCTGCAGCCTCTTCACTCACCAGCGCGAGGCCGCGCCCACTGCGGGCGCTGCGCAACTGGTTGGTGCTGGGCACCTGTGGCAAGAGATTGTTCAAGCTGCCCACACTGCTGGCAATGGTTTGGCCGGAGAGCGTGAGCAGTGTGGCGGTGTCGACACCCATTTGTTCGCGCAGAAGATTGAGCTGACTCGCTGCGGATTCAACACCCGGCAGCGTTTGGCTATCGCCGAGTTTAAAAGCAGCGGTGCGGGTTTTTTCCAGTAAATCATTCTGCAAGTTATCGAGCACGCTACGGCCAAGTTCCAGTCCGCCCTCCAATGCGCGATCAACGCGTACATCAAACCAGGAATCGATGCTATTGACGGCAAATTGCATGGAGACGGCATATACCAAGGCACCTGGCAGCACGGCCATCAAGGCTAGCATCACCAAGAGACGCGACTTGAGCCGCGCGCCAAAAACACCCGCTTTGAAATCGCGCCGCAAGCGAATCAGCTGGGCTGCGACCATGACTAACATGCCCAGTGCGGCGAGCCCGTTCAATGCCAGCAGCCAAGGGTAATACTGGGCAAAGAAAGCGGTGTTTCCCGAGGTAAATGCCAGTAAAAAAAGCAATACCGCAGCTAAAGTGGCGGCCAGAATGAGTGCCAGCTTCATGGCGTGATTCCTGTCCCGGATCCGGTGGCAGGCGCGGTAAATTGCCACTCGATGGTTTTGGCGTTGATGCGCCAATCGCTGTCAGTGATGGCATCGATCTGCAAGGGCTTGGGCAACTGGCTGTGATCCAGCGACAAGCGCACGCGCGCAATATAAGTTTCGCCCGGGGTGATGGCTTGGCGGGTGACGAGGGGCAAGGCATGGATGCGTGAAACAACACGCAAGGCCTCGTTCAACGTGTTAAAACTTTGATACAAACTGCTATTGCCTGCCTGGGCACCCTGTGTCACGCGGGATACGCGATATTGGCGCGTCAGTCCGTGATAACTCAGGCGATAGGTCGCGTTGAGCGTGGCGATGTGCTCGTTGCTCCAATATTTTCTTGGTCGCTCAAGGACGGCTTCAAAATCAAAATACAGCGGGATGCCATGCGTTACCACGTCATCCAGACGACGTCCGAGGTCAATGGCGAATTCAGCCGTGAGTGCGTAATTTTCTTCATTCGGGGCAATGCTTGCGCGTTGCGCTTCGATGCTACCGGCGAATGCGACCGATGCACAACTCGTTAACAGGATGCATGAAAGCATCAGCAAAAGCTGCCGGATGCAAGCCCCGTAAAAATTTAACCGAGCGCCTAGCAAGGTCTATTGCGCCGCGCTTTATTGGAGCGGGCGTTATTTTTTTTGGAGCAGTGCGTAAAAAAAGCCGTCATGGTCGGCATGCGGTAAAAGCTGCATGGAGGGCGCGCCATCAATGGCCAGGCGCTGGGCATCGGCATGCCGGCCGACAAAGGCAGCCACCTGATTTTCATTTTCGGCAGTAAACACGGAACAAGTCGCATAGAGCATTTTGCCACCGCTAGCGAGCGTGCGCCAGAGCGCATCAAGAATGCGGATTTGTGTAGCTGCGAAGTGTTCAATATCACTGACGCGGCGCAGCCATTTGGCATCCGGATGACGGCGCACGACGCCCGAGGCCGTACAAGGAACATCGGCCAGAATGCGATCAAACGGTTGGCCATCCCACCAGGTGGCAGGCAGACACGCATCGCCCGTGCGTACCTGAACATGGTCTGAGCGCAGGCCCAAGCGCACAAAGTTTTCAGTGATTCGCCCGGCGCGGATAGGGTCTGCATCGAGCGCGAGCAAGTGTAGATCGGCAAGCTCCAGCAAATGTGCCGCTTTACCCCCGGGCGCGGCACAGGCATCCAGCGCACGCTGGCCGGGTTGCACATCCAGTAACAGGGCGGCGCGTTGTGCACCAGCGTCTTGCACTGAGCAAAGTCCCTCGCGAAAGCCGGGGATTTTTTCTATCGGGACGGGCCTGTCGAGTCGCCAGGCTGTCTCGCCCACGGCGCGGGCAGTTAATCCGGCGGCTGTGAGTCGCGCTGAAAAGTCGGCGTTGGTGATACGGCGCAGATTGACCCGCAACGTCATGGGCGGATGCGTATTGCTGGCCGCAAGAATGGCCTGCCAATGGTGCGGATGATCTTTTTTCAGGCGCGTGATCCACCAGGCGGGATGTTGATAGTGGGCGACAGGATTTTCTTTGGTGCGTGCCAGCAGCTCGTCCTGGCGACGCAAAAAGTTACGCAGCACGCCATTGACCAAGCCTTTGAAATTGCCTGCAGCCAAATGCGATGCCGCAGTAACCGCTTGATCGACAATTGCGTAAGCATGTTCCGGTCGGGTTGTCAGACGATTGAGCGTGATCAGCAACAAGCAGCGCACGTGCACATCGGTCAAGGGTTTTGCCATCAGTTGCGCGAGCAGAAAATCCCCCTGGCCAAAGCTGCGCAACGTGGAATAGGCCAAATCCATCACCGCTGCACGCAGGGGGCCGGTAGGTGGCGTTGCAGAAAGCACGGTGTCGGCCAGTGCCGCATCCAGCGTGCGGCCTGAAATGACAGCAGCCAGAAGGTCAGTCGCGCCCAGCAGAGCGGTTGCAAGGGGCGCGGATCGGGAAGGTTGATCAGTCATGACGACAGTCTACCGTGGCAGGCTGACATCGTGGCTTTCTTTGCGTCAGGAAAATCCTGTATCCGCACCCCCACAGGCTGCAACGACTGTAGCACTGACAATGGTTACAACAGGCTACAACACTAGAGCTTTTAGACGTGCCACCCGTTCTTCAGTGCTGGGGTGGGTTGAAAACAGGTTGCTCAGGCCGCCACCAGAGAGCGGGTTCATGATCATCATCTGGGCTGTTTCGGGGTGCGCATCTGCCGGTGCCAGCGGAATGCCACGCGCGTAAGCGTCGATTTTTGTCAGCGCATCGGCGAGCCCCTGGCTTTCGCCGGAAATTTCGGCACCACCGCGATCGGCCTCGAATTCACGGGCGCGTGAAATTGCCATTTGGATCAAGCTGGCTGCCAGGGGAGCCAGAATCATCACCAGAATGCCGACGAGCGGATTGGTTGACCGCCCCGAAGAATCACGCCCGCCAAAGAACATGGCAAAGTTGGCCAGCATCGAAATAGCACCGGCCATGGTAGCGCTGATGGTGGAAATCAAGATATCACGATGCTTCACATGGGCGAGCTCGTGCGCCATCACGCCGCGCAATTCGCGCGCCGAGAGCAACTGCAACAGACCGGATGTTGCCGCAACGGCAGCGTGCTCGGGATTGCGTCCGGTGGCAAAAGCGTTCGGCTGTGCTTCGTCGATCACGTAGACGCGTGGCATGGGCAATTCGGCACGTGCCGCCAGGTCTTTCACCATGTTGTACAAATAAGGCGAGCTGGTTTCATCAACCTCCTGCGCGTTGTACATGCGCAGCACCATCTTGTCGGAAAACCAGTAAGAAAAGACATTCATCGCGCCGCCCAGCAGCAGCGCCAGCAGCATGCCCTGTGCACCACCCAGCGCCGCGCCAATGGCACCGAACAGCGCCACAATGCCTGCCATCAGAATCGAGGTTTTCAACCAGTTGCCAAACATGTCATGCTCCTGTAGTTAAGGGGTTCAGCCGGGCATTCTTTCATGAACATGAGCGGTCATCAAAGTATGCCGTATGAAGTAAATTGCATTACCCGGCATTGGATTGGGGCGGGCGGAAAAAATTCAATCGCCAGCGGGCTATATTTTTGCGCTACATTAGCGCTACCATTGCCGCGCGGAAGATGAAAAATCATGATCCGCGAGCTGGGGGGACTCCATTTTAGTGATTACAACAACCTCAAGGAGAATCGTCTGATGTCTATCATTTTTCAATCGTTGGGCCGGACAGTGATTGCCGGTATCGTGATACTTGCGCTGCTGCTGGTTTTTGCAGGCACCGGGCTGACCAATGGCATGGCACATGCCATCGGCCTGCGCTGGCTGCATGTAGGTAGCGGCGTGATGTGGATTGGTTTGCTGTGGTATTTCAACTTCGTGCAAATTCCGTCCATGCCCAAAATTCCGGACGAGCAAAAACCAGCCGTCAGTAAAGTGATCGCGCCCACCGCGCTATTCTGGTTCCGCTGGGCTGCGCTGGCCACGGTGGTCACTGGTTTGCTGGTCGCCATGAATGCGCATTATCTGGTGCAAGCCTTGACCCTGACCGACCCGGCACGCACCATCGGCATTGGCATGTGGCTGGCGCTGGTGATGGCCTTTAACGTCTGGTTCATCATCTGGCCGAACCAGAAAAAGGCGTTGGGCATTGTGGTGGTTGAAGCGGCCGAAAAAGCCAAGGCCGCCCGCATGGCCATGCTGACCTCACGTTTCAACACGATGCTCTCTATCGCCATGCTGTACTGCATGGTCGCTCAGCAGAACGGCGGTTTGTAACCCATCCGCCGCATTGGCATAAAAAGGTGCGAATGTGTAACTAACCGGACCTGCGCAGTTTCTTGCGCAGGTCCGGTTACTTCTTGGGTTGCTGGTTTCTAACGACACTGTAGAAAAAGTCTATTCATCGCCGCCTTCTGATGTGAACCCAATGGAATCTGCGCCACAACAAGTGGCTGAACCGCTTCACACTGAGAGGTCAGAAGAAGTTCGACGGGCAATGGAAGCCTTGCTCCCTGCCGGCCGGTCCGCGAAAAGTCGGTGCTGATGAAACAACTGCGCTACAGGGCGGTCGGGCAAAAGACGCCCTCCTCGCCGTAGCGGATGGCAATACGGCGGGTAAAGGATTGTGGGCAATCAGAATGGAAAAGGCGCGATGCGATACGCGCCTTTTTTACGCCTCGCGGCGGGTGAAAATTGGGTTTTTCTACAGCTTCAACGTTTAGCTTGAGCGGTTCCCTCGAAGCGATTGTTAGCCCTCATGTGGCACCCAGCACAGACTGAAGCGTTCTTGCGCCAGAGGGCGAAAACAACCAGCCCAGCGCTCCGCAGTTGAGCACGACAGTAACCCAAAAGGTGGCTTGAAACGAAGCCTTCGCCGTCTTGTGCCGAAGCAGCCGCTGTGCAGCCAAGGCACCCGGCCAACCACCGAGAAGGGCGAACAGGTGCAATGTGCTTTCCTTGTATCTTTGACAGTAGGTCGAATTCGGCAACTCGCCGTATTTGGTCCTGATTCCGAGTTGTTTTGGCTAGGGCATACAGCCCGTTCTTTCCAAGGGCTATCGAGTAATTTCGTAAGCCCGTAACTCAGCATTCGGCGTATGCCCCAAGTCGCCTGCCCTCAGCCCGAACAGTTGCAGGAACACTCTCAATTCGCATTTACAAGGAGGGGCGATGACAGGTCTGCCAAATCAAACGAACGAGGCACTGCTAAGTATTGGGATTGACGTTGCAAAGGCCACGCTGGAAGTGGGCTTCAGTGATAGAGAAGCTACGTTTTCAGTGAATAACGACGAATCCGGTCACAACGCGTTATTGACGCAATTGCAAGGCTTACGCGCTAACGGATCAGACATCGGTCTGATCGTCCTGGAAGCCACTGGTGGCCTCGAAATGACCGTAGCTACGACGTTACAGTTGGCCAGATATGCAGTGGCAGTCGTCAATCCGAGGCAAGCTCGCGACTTCGCCAGGTCGATGGGTTATTTGGCCAAGACTGATCGTTTGGATGCTAGGGTCTTGGCACACATGGGCCTGACGCTCCTGAAACGTAGTGATCTCCGTAAGCTGGTGAAACCCTTGCCCGACGAACGTCGTCGTTTGCTACAAGCGTTGGTCACACGACGACGCCAACTTCTGGATATGCGGATCGCTGAACAGCAGCGCTTGAGCGCACCGGATACCCGCATGCTTCGCAGCATGAAGTTCATCCTTGAAGCGCTCGATAGCGAAATTGCTCGTTTGGATCGAGACATGAGTGATTTCATTGGTCAGTATTACGGTGAGTTGGCGCGCCTGCTCAACAGTGTGAAAGGCGTAGGCAAAACCACTATTTGTACATTGCTGGCCGAAGTTCCAGAGCTAGGGAAACTGAATGGAAGAGAAATCAGTGCTCTGGTGGGTGTAGCGCCAATTAATCGTGACTCAGGGATGATGCGTGGAAAGCGTACGATCTTTGGTGGAAGACCAAATGTACGCAAAGTGCTCTACATGGCGTCATTGGTGGCCTCCCGCTTCAACCCGGTAATCAAGGCCTTCTACATGCGGTTGCTGGCAGTTGGAAAACCCAAAAAGCTGGCACTGACCGCTTGCACTCGCAAGCTACTGACCATTCTTAACGCAAT
>JALRCC010000055.1 GCA_023257495.1 Rugosibacter sp.
CGGCGCCATGGGTGCGCAACGAACCAATTGGATCGAGAGTACGGAGGGCGCAACCGTAAAGCGAACCGAGACAGGAATCTTGTGAACTCATTGCTTCTCTTGATGGTCACAGCCACAAGCGCGACAGCGCTGACGAGAGAACGGGGAAGGGATAGCAAATCATGCTGAAGACATCGAATGACGCGAAGCAGCCCAGAGACCTTGAGACCGGAAAGCGCTTCACCAGCATGATAGCGGGACAATCTTCAGCCACTGAATTACTGCGGTCCTGTCCGGTGGTGACCGCCACTGGACAGATGATGGGGCGAGTACGTTCAGTATTGGTGGATGCGCGTAGTCGTCAGCTCCGCTTTGTCACCGTGACTCCCAATGCGAGCAAGGCTAGCGTCACGATTCCCTGGCAAACACTGTACTTCGACTCTGAATTGGCGAGATTGGTGTATTACACCTTCAGCTGATCGCTGCAATCCGCAAGGTGTGGTGAAGCCGTCATGGCCGTTTTTCAGAGGTGAGATGGCCTGATAACAAGACGTCTTTATTGTTCTTGCATGATCAATTCAAGCCTGGGATTTTTTTTCAAGAGCATGTGTTTTTGGCGATGGGGCATTCCGCAACCATCGCCAGGCATTGTGGAGCATGCTCGCGGTGCTTTGCAGTTGCCGCGGATCTTTCAGAAAAATCATCATCATGCTGGCGATGGCTTTGGGTAGCCCCGTGCGCTGGCCATCAGCCGGTGCTTGCATCGGCCTCTTTGAACCGGGATGATGTCGCTTGATCAGGCGCGGGCCCAGCCAGACCAGCACGGCGACTCCGGCGGCAAGCTGCCAAGGGTGATCCAGCATCCATTGCACCAGCCGATTGTCTTGCGGCAGCCCGTGGAGCCCCTTTGTTTGATGTGTTTCGTTTTCTCCACTGAGCATATGGCGATACAGGCTGCGCCTGGCTTCAATGTCTTCGAGCAAGGCGCGACGTTCTTCCTCCAGCGACATCCTCATAAGCTCTCCCGTACCAGCGCCACATCACGTTTGATTTCATCACGCAAGGTCATCATGCCTGTACCGCGACCAGCATGCTGTCTGGCCAGAGAGATACCTGCGCCTGCGGCCGCTGCGTAAAGTCCGACTACGAGCCACGCAGCGACATTGCGATAGTCGCTGTCCCAGAAGGTCACAATAATCGCAATGCCTGTAAACAGCAGCAAGAAAAACACGCACATTGCAGCCAGCACATAGCCTGCCAGCTGCGCACCCAGTTCCCGTCCCTGCAGTTTCAGTTCAATCTGCAGAAGTGCGAGGTAGTCGCCTAATCTGTCGATGGCGATCACAGAGAGTTGCTTTGATTTTTGCAGTGCTTTCAGCATCGTGTTCTCCGGGCTCTGGTCGATTTTCCTGGACATGCTCGGCGTCAGTCGCGGCGCAAAAGCGCACCGATCAGCAATCCCAAGCCGGCTGCCACGACGACCGATTGCAAGGGTCGTTCCCGCACATAGTCCGCCGTGACGTCGCGCCCCAGATTCAACTGCCGACTCGCTTGTTCTACGATGCCTTTGGCCGCATGCCGCATGGAAGAAAACTTCGCCATGATGCGATCACGGGCGTCGCGCAATTCGCTCTCGCTGAGCGTTGATGCATGCGACATCAAGGCATCAAGATCCTTTTTCAGATTGGATAACTCGTCCCGTAGCCCGGGCGTCTGACTGCTGCGGCCGCGAATATCCTGCCATCCACCGGAAGACTCAGCTGAACTGATCGGGATTTCGGTTTCCATGAATTTCTCCTTTCAATTGGTGTGCGCGGGTGTGCCAGCCTGGGTGGCGGCCTACCACAACCAGCGAGGCAAGAACGCTGCAAGCTGCGTGCCAGACCCTATCCGCGCTGATGCCGTATTCCCCGGGGAGGTCAGTCGCTGGCCGTAGAAAAATTTACGTGTAATTGGTGAAGAAAACGGAGTGGGAAGCAAGTCCGGATAACGGTAGACGGGCCGGGGAGGGCATGGGAAGAAGTTATTGGCCAGATGCCGGCCGCACTTCTCGCTGACAGGCTCCCGAGCCTGGGGCCGTGACCTTGAGGGGCGTCATGCTAAGATTACTGCCGCTGAAGATGCGTGATCACGCGCTGCGATATTCATGTTGAAATCAATAACTATAAGGAGATGATCTTGAAACTCAGGAATCCTACCCGTTTACTCGTTGCCGCATCGGCACTGGCTTCGGTGTTTTCGCTGACCTCTTGCCAGAAAGCGGACAACGCCAGCGGTGGCAATGACGGCGATACTGTCAAGATCGGTTTCATCACCGACATGTCCGGTGTTTATGCCGACGTGGATGGTCCGGCAGGTGCAGAGGCCATCAAGATGGCGATTGCGGATTTTGGCGACAAGGTCAATGGCAAGAAAATTGAATTCGTGTCGGCAGACCACCAGAACAAAGCGGATATCGCTGCCAGCAAGGCGCGCGAGTGGTTTGATCAGCAAGGCGTGGATTTACTGATTGGCGGTACGAATTCTGCCACCAGCCTGGCCATGGCCAAAGTGGCCGCAGAAAAGAAAAAGCCTTTCATCGCTGTCGGCGCTGGCACATCGCGCCTGACGAATGAAGAGTGCACCCCTTTCACCATTCACTATGCCTATGACACTGCTGCCGTGGCTCGCGGTACTTCCGGTGCGCTGGTTCAGCAGGGTCAGAAAGATTGGTTCTTCCTCACCGCCGACTACGTGTTCGGCATGTCGCTGGAAAAAGATGCCTCCGATGTCGTGACCAAGAGCGGTGGTCGGGTGCTGGGTTCGGTACGTCACCCACTGGCAGCGTCGGACTTCTCGTCGTTCCTGCTGCAGGCTGAAAAATCCAAGGCACAGGTACTGGGTCTGGCGAATGCCGGCGGTGACACCGTCAATTCGATCAAGGCTGCGGCAGAATTCGGCATCAATAAAAAGATGAAACTCGCCGGCCTGCTCATGTTCGTCAATGACGTGCATGCCCTGGGACTGGATCTTACGCAGGGCATGTATCTGACAGATGGATGGTACTGGGATACGAACGAGGAGTCGCGCGCTTGGTCGAAAAAGTTCATGGACAAGAACAAGAAAGCGCCGTCGATGCTGCATGCAGCGGATTATTCGGCAGCCACGTTCTACCTGAATGCTGTCAAGGCTATTGGTAGTGATGATGGTGCCAAGGTCATGGAAAAACTGAAATCAACCCCGATCAATGATTTCTTCGCCAAGAATGGTGTCGTGCGCCCTGATGGCCGCATGGTGCATGACATGACTCTGATGCAGGTGAAATCTCCCGCCGAATCCAAATATGCGTGGGATTATTACAAGCCAGTTCAGGTCATACCGGGTGAAAAAGCATTCATGACCAAAGAAGAGACCAAGTGCGAACTCTGGAAATAATGGTTCTCTGACTTAATCAATGGCGCGGATATCTGCGCCATTTTTTTTGATATTGCGACATGTGTCATTACTTGAATCGCCACATGAAGAAACTACTTTTTCTGTTTGTGATGCCAGCGCTGGTACTCGCTGGAGAATTGCCGCCAGGTTTTGACGGATTGCGATGGACGGAGTCGCTGGCAGCCATACCCGATGCAAAGAAGTTGGCGGAGACGCCTCTTTTCAAATGCTACCGTCGTGGCGAAGGCATCGCCCAACTAGGGGACACCACGGTCACCAATCTGCGCCTGTGCTTTGCTGATGATCGCTTCTACTTCGTGCAAATGGAGTTTGGTGGCGAGAAGGATTTTGCGGCGCTACTGGCCTATGCAAAAAAACAGTGGGGCAATCCAAAGCCTGTTCAGCGCTCATCCGAGGCCTATGCCTGGGGTGGGGGCGATGAAAAAATCTATGTAGAGCTTGAATTCAGCAAGCTCGATGACCGCGGTACTCTGGCCTATGTTTATCTGCCCATCTTCCGTGAAACGCAGGAAGCCAGTCGACGGGAACGAAAATCTTCCCAGTAAGCAACATTTAATCAGCGCCCTGGGCAGGCAAGCCCTGCCACCAATCTGCAAAAAGTTTCCGTGAGGGAATTTTGATTTTTCTCAAACGTCTTGCATAATTGAAATACTGTCGGCCATCGATTCATTAGATCGATCAACGCCCGGCCGTCATTTTTTCCTTTGTTGTCGATGCAAGATCGCGCCATGTTTTCAACGACCGATACCAGACGCACTAATCAGCGTATCGCACTGCTGTGGGGCTTTGCGTGTGCGCTGCTGATAGCGGCGGTATGGGGCGCTGTTTGGCTAAAGATCAGCATCGACAGGGCAC
>JALRCC010000082.1 GCA_023257495.1 Rugosibacter sp.
TTTGCCATTGGTGGCATCAAGACACTCGCATTTTGCGCAATACAGGCAGCGTTTGCGCTGCTGCTGGTTGGCAGCATCGACTATGTCGAGCATTGGGGGTTGCAGCGCGCTGAAGTCAATGGCAAACCCGAACGCATGGGTATCGCTCATACGTGGGACTGCGCCAATCTCGTTGCCGATACTCTGCTGTTCAATCTCCCCCGTCACGCGGCCCATCACACCGAACCCTCGCTGGATTGCGATGAACTCTATCGCTGTCCGGGCTCACCCCAGATGCCCACCGGGTACGCAGGCATGTCGGTGCTGGCCATGCTGCCGCCGCTCTACAAAAAAGTGATGACCCCACGTCTGCAAGCCTATTCGCTGTCGCCGGCCTGATGATGAATTAATCAAACGATGAACGAAGCTACCTACCAGGAAGACCGAGTATTCCCGCTGCCATTCGCAACCAGCGAGCGCACCGTTCGCCTGTGGGAAGCAGCGCATTCTCGCGCAGTCATCGTTGCGATTCACGGCGGCATGTCGCACTCGGGCGATTATGAAACCGTGGGGGCGTATTTCCGCGCGCAGGGCGTCACCACGATCAGCTTTGATCTCACCGGGCACGGGCAGAAAGCACGCATCGACATTCCGGGCTTTGATGTGTTTCTGGATGATGCGGAGCGTATGCTGTCCTGGGCGCGTGCCGAATACCCGAACTTGCCAATTTTTGTGATGGGACATTCCATGGGCGCGCTGATTGCAACCCATATGGAAATCAGCGGACGGCTAAACGCTTTTGATATTCGAGGCGTCATACTGTCCTCGCCCTACTATGCCAATGCGATTCCGGTACCAGCGCTCGTGGTTCACCTGTCCGGTGTACTGGCCAAGTTGTTTCCCACGGCGAAGGTACCGATGGCTTCACTCACCGAATGGCTCACGCATGACACTGCCATCATCCAACGCCACTACCAGGATGAGCAAGCGCATCGTCGCGGCACCGAGGCCAGCATGCGTTTTGGACGCAGTTTGCTGGATGCACAATCGGCACTGGCTGGCGACTTAAGTCAATGGCGGCACCCGGTATTTGCGGTCATCGCCGGTGACGACAAACTGGCCGATGCAAAGATCAGTCACCACATGCTTGCAACCATTCCCGAGGCATGTCGCACGCTGCACTTTTATCCGGAAAATTTTCATGAGAACTTCAACGAGACCAATCGCGTCGACATCTTCAACGCCCTATGGCAATGGATGGAAACGCATCTGCGCTGACAGCGATCATGCGAACAGGCCGCCCACAGCGACGGGTATTTTCGGCGTACTTGCCTTCGTGTTTTTTTTATTTTTTTCCGAAACCGCCATGGCCATCGAAGAACCCGCGTACCAGATCATTGCCGCCGAGGCTCCCTTCGAACACCGGCGTTATCCGGGATTTGTGGTGGCGGAAACGCTGCTGTCGGGTGATTTTGACGCGGCCAGCCAGACCGGTTTCCGGCGCATTGCCTCGTACATCTTTGGCGACAATGTCAGCGACTCGGGTGCAAGTCGCAAGATCGCGATGACCGCACCGGTCACCGTAGCCCCGGCAGAGCAAGGCTGGCGCATGCATTTCGTTTTGCCGAGCAAGGAAAAATTCGAGAGCCTGCCCCGACCGAACAACACCCAGATCAATCTTCGACGCGTGGAGGCACATGAGGTAGTCGCCATCCGTTTCAGCGGATGGACCACCGCTGCATCGATACGCGAGAACACCGACAAGCTGCAGCAATGGGCACGCGAGCGCCAGCTGGTGCTGAATGGCGCACCCCAAGTGGCGCGCTACAACGATCCGTTCACGCTACCCTGGCGACGACGCAATGAAATCCTGATCGAGGTCGCCCGGTAATCAGACGGCCTCGCCCAGAACTCTCAAGCGTTTTAAACCACGGCCTCAGCGCTGATGCGCATCACACCAGCCTCCTGATGACGAAAACTCGCCAGACGCTGCTGCTGCAGTTTTTCGGCAGCGACCATGCTCTTTTCTTTCACATGACCGTAACCGCGAATCTCGTCCGGCACACTGGCCAGCGCCACGGCTGCCGCATGATTTTGCGGCGTCAGCTCTTGGATGATCAAGTCGAGCAAGGCAATGTAATCCTCAATCAACTTTCTTTCCTTGATTCGCTCTTCGCTCTTGCCGAAAACATCCAGCGCTGTGCCGCGCAAGCCTTTGAATCGTTGCAGCCAGCGGAAGGCAGACAACATCCATCCGCCAAAGGGCTGTTTGATTAATTCGCCCGTCACCGGATGACGTTTTGCAAACTGCGGTGGAGCCAAATTGTATTTCACCGTGTAGCCATGCTTGAATTGCACATCCAGTGATGCCAGAAATTCCGGATCGGCATGCAGGCGTGCCACTTCGTACTCATCCTTGTAGGCCATCAGCTTGTAAAGATAACGCGCAGCCGCCTCGGTCAGACCGGACTGACCCGGCACGGCCTTCTGCTCGGCTTGCAACACACGCTTGACGACTGACGCATAGCGCTCTGCGTAAGCGACGTCCTGGTAGGCAATCAACTCGGGAACACGCACTGTCACTAAACGACCCGCTTCGCCCGTCGCGCCGATCGAGTCAATGATGGCCTTTGCTGCCGGCGACAGGACGTTGGCGGGCTTTGCTGCTTTGCCAGACAAGCGTGCTATCTCCGCTTTGACAAAGGGCAGGTCGATCACGGCGACGCGTCCCCAGCGGAATGCGGCCAGACTCATCTCCACTGCCACACCGGCCTGCTGTATCGCAGTCTCGATGGATTCCACTTTCAATGGCAGCGTGCCAGCCTGATAGGCCACCCCCACCATGAACAGATTGGTTGTCATGCTGTCGCCAAACAAACCTTCGGCCAGTGCCTGACCATCCAGGAAAATGTTATCGGCGGCACGTGTCACCTTGTTCACGCCAGCCGTCAGCGGCGACAACGCAGGGAAAGACACGTGACGATTCGCAATCATGTGGCCCGTCGGTGCTTGCGTGGTGGAGATCACCGCGATCGTGCGCGACGGG
>JALRCC010000127.1 GCA_023257495.1 Rugosibacter sp.
AAACAAATTAAACGCCTGCATCTCTTTTTCAAAGCCAGGTTCTGCTTTGATCTCTGGCTTATCTTGCGAAACATCCGCGAACGCGCGATTGATCGGGAAGCCGTTTTCATCGCCGCGCAGTGGTGAATCACCCTCCATGCCCGGCATCCGCTTGGTGGGCACACGATAACGATCAATAGCTTTGAGGTTATCACCATGCTTTTGCCCAAAGGCTGCATCACCTGTTTCCATTGGCGCCACAAACGGATCAAAGCCCGCATTCACCCAATCAGCGAGAATTTCCTTGATCAACTTCATCGCCACCGGTGTGTCGAACACTTCCACGTAGGACAAACCATTTTTGTGGTAATGCTCGTTCAAGCGACCACCAAAAAATTCCACTTTTCCGTAGAGATTACGAGTGCCAAATACTGGATCGAAATTCACCACGCCATAGAAAAAGCCCCAGGCGACATCACGCATCAACGCGCGCAAGAAAGCATCGGCACTGATGGTGTGGGATTGACGTCGTCCGCTCTGCACTGGCCAGGTGATTGTCACGAAATATTCATCACGCGCAAAAGTAAAAGCGCCCAGCTCAAAAGTTTTATAGCCTGCGATCGTGGTCGGCATTTTTTCAGAAACTGCGTTCATTTTGTCTTCTCCTATTCTTCTACCGTTCAGGACTGAGGATCAGCTGTAGCAGATCTCGGCCCACTTCTGCACTGTCAGATCTCCCGCAATCGTCTGCTGAATCATCACCGACGTAGAGGGGCTGTCGAAGCGATAGGCCGCTCCCTTGGGAAGAAGCGCCTGATGGCCGCGCTTCAGGCGGATCGTTCCCATGCGCTTGCCTGTTGGCTCACCGGCGATCTTAACGGTGCCTTGCGTGCCCGACGGTGCAACGGCATCCGGGCTATCGAGCTTGATCAGTTCCACCGTGACATCGCCATCCATCACCACACAAAACTCATCATGCGCTGCTGCCATCCATGATGACTTTCCTTCTGCACGAATGGCCTCGATGACGTATTCGAAATTTTTGGCAACGGCGATTTTTTCATAGGGCTTGGCGCCACTGGCGACCTCGAAGACATTCGAGAACGCGTAGTTTTTCGGGTTGTCGTTGATAATCTCGATGTGACCCTTCTCGTAGTTGTCGAGAGAACCGAAGCGGGTAACGAAATCAGACATGATGCCTCCTCTTTACTCTTTTAATAATAGACAGTGAAACCGATACAGAATTTCCGTTGGATGAACTGTAGCCCCGTTACTCACGAAACAGAAGTCCCCTTATACCGATCACCGTGTTCGGAATTTCCGAACAATCTGCAGTGCAGCAAACAGCGATTACTTTCCGGCGGATTGTTTGATTAACGCGTGATCCCAGGGCGGGATTTCCGTGAAGCTCGCCGTGATATGGTCAAGGAAAAGGCGCAGCTTGAACATGTTGCGCTGCGTTTTAGGGAAGACTGCCGAGAACCAGAAGTGGGAAAGCTGATAATTTTCTATTAATAATTTCAGCTTTCCGGTCACAATCGCTTCCGCGGCAACGATGGTAGGAATACATACGACCCCTCCACCATCGATCGCGTAATCTCGCAGCATATGCACACTATTGGTTCGAAGAGCCGGCTTGAGATCCAGAATGACCTGCCGATCCGTGCCAGTGAATATCCATCGGTCGCGCGAGGGATAGCGGGAATACAAGCCCAGCCTGTGGCACTGCAGATCTTCAGGCTCCGAAATTTGCGGATGCGCTGCCAAGTAGTCAGGTGAAGCGCAAAAAATACGGCGTACCTGAAACAATCTGCGCTCGATCAGATCTTCCGAGGCCGGCGGAAAGATCTGCAATGCGCAGTCAAAACCTTCCTTGACCGGATCGACCACGGTATCGTTGACCGTGAGATCGATCGCAATACCCGGATACTGGTTCTGAAACTGGCTGAGAAGATGAGCCATGTGACCGAGCACAAAGCCGGGTAATGCATGAATTCTCAAAGTACCTGTCGGCGTTACCCTCGAATCGCGCATCTGATCGACCAAGCCATTTGCACGGGCAATCAGATCGGCGCACTCTTTGTAGAAAAGTTCGCCGATTTCGGACAATCGGACATGGCGAGTGGTACGGTGAAAAAGTGGAGCACCAACAAACTCCTCGAGCTGCTGAACGCGACTGGTGATGACCGATTTCGAGACCCCCAGCTGCCGTGCGACATCGGCAAAGTTGGAAGACTCTGCGACACGCACAAAGGCATCAATGCTCTGAAATCTGTCCACCCGCTGGCCTCGCTCTATCGAGAGTCTCTAATTCTTACAATATGGCATAAAGCCGCTGCTTGTCAGGCACTACCAACGCCGCAAGCGACCCCAGCGGACACGTTCTTGTTCGGCGTCCCCCTAGCATAGCAGTGCGATCGATGTGACATCGTATCTCCAAACAACTTGGCGAATTCGCTCTCAACGCCAGGACCACCCGATGAACCTGCATGCCAACTCGGAATTGTTCACTGTTCTCTACGACGGCACATGCCCGTTGTGTCGCCCTGTCGCGTATGCGAAATAGGCTCGCTGGGCGTCCAGGTGAACG
>JALRCC010000128.1 GCA_023257495.1 Rugosibacter sp.
ACAATCAAAACATGTTTTTCGTACGTTGCAAAAAAACGTCGCCAGCTTTGCCTGTGAACGCATCCAACTGTTTTCTTGCGATGCGTTAAAATTCGCCCCCCCAACCGGCCAGCGGTTTGACCTGATTTTTCTCGATCCGCCCTATGGTCAGGGCTGGCTGGCGCGCATTGCGCCCAGACTGGAAGAACTGGCAACTCCTGCAGCGCGTCTTTATGTTGAAGCGGAAGCACCGCTCAGACAATTAGGCCGATGGTCGGTTATCAAGGCGGGTCAGGCGGGCCAGGTTTATTTTCATCTGCTGGAGTCAACATGAGTACAAACATCGCGGTTTATCCAGGCACATTTGACCCTTTCACACGAGGCCACGAGGATTTGGTGCGCCGGGCGGCGGGCCTGTTTGGTCGGGTGATTGTCGGTGTGGCCGAAAGCCGCAAAAAAAATCCGCTGTTTTCAATGGCTGACCGGGAGAGCATGGCGCGTGAAGTTTTGCGCGAATTGCCGAACGTTGAAGTGTACGGTTTTGATTCTCTGCTGATGAATTTTGTTTATGAGCATCATGCAACCGTTGTTATCCGTGGATTGCGCGCCGTGTCGGATTTTGATTATGAGTTTCAAATGGCGGGCATGAATCGCAATTTGTATCCCGATGTGGAAACGGTGTTTCTCACCCCCGCTGAGCAATATATGTTCATTTCTTCCACCATGGTGCGTGAAATCGCTCTGCTGGGTGGCGATGTTTCAAAGTTCGTTTCACCGCAGGTGCTGGCAAATTTAGCCAAAAAAACAGCCGCTCAAAACAACTGAATTTGTGTCGGGACAACCTAAGGAAACCCCATGTCTTTACTGATTACCGATGAATGTATCAACTGTGACGTCTGCGAGCCGGAATGCCCGAATAACGCTATTTCGCAAGGCGAAGAAATTTATGTCATCGATCCGGCAAAATGCACCGAATGTGTTGGCCACTTTGATGTTCCGCAATGCCGTGAAGTCTGCCCCGTGGATTGCATTCCGAATGACAAGGACAACGTCGAATCAAAAGACGAGTTGATGGCCAAGTTCATGCGTCTGACGGCGAAGGGTGCGGCACGATAAAACAGCTACCGCTGGCAATGCGTGCAGTAAAACGTGGTGCGCTGTGTTTGTTTTATTTCACGGATCGCCTGACCGCACATTCGGCAGGGCTGCCCCGTGCGGCCATAAGCAAAATACTGCTGCTGAAAATAACCTGAACTGCCGTCCGAATGAATGAAGTCGCGCAGACTGCTGCCGCCCGCATCAATCGCTGCATTGAGCGTGTCTTTGATGATCGGCACCAGGCGTTGCAGACGTGTGAGCGAAATTTTACCGGCTGCGGTGCGCGGGTTAATGCCTGCACGAAAGAGGCTTTCGGTCGCGTAAATATTGCCGATGCCGACGATGCGATGGCTATCCATCAAGACAGGCTTGATGGCGGATTTAAGACCGGCGAGTTCGGCTTTTAACCAATGAGCATCAAATGCCTCATCGAGGGGCTCGATACCGAGCTTTGCCAGCAAGGGATGCGTAAGTACATCGTTAGGCGCTGTGCTTTCCAGCCAGAGCATGGCACCAAAGCGTCGTGGATCACGCATGCGTAGTGTCGTGTCATTAAAGACCAAATCAACATGGTCATGTTTTTGTGCTGGTGCAGAAGTAGCGGTCGGCAATAAACGCAGGCTGCCCGACATGCCCAAATGAATGAGCAGGTGGCCGGTACCAAAATCCAGCAACAGATATTTTGCGCGACGGGTGATCGAGATCAGCCGTTGGCCAACAAAAGCTGCGCGCTGCGCATGGGGCAGCGGATAGCGCAGCGCAGGGGCGCGAAACTCGGCGCTGGTGAGACGGTGGCCAACCAGCGCGGGGGCGATACCACGGCGAGTGACTTCAACTTCAGGTAGTTCAGGCATACGGAAAGTCATACGAAGCTGATAACATCACTGCATTGTATGCGACTGTTTTACTGGGTACCTTGCTTATGCGTTCGATTGATGATTCGATGATGTCCGGTGTCTTGCAGCAGACTCTGCGGTCGGCGTTGCGCCCCATGGTGGTGACCTTGGTTTTTTGCAGCAGTTTTGTGTTGGCGCAGGATTCTTCTGTATTGCTGGCGCAAAGTCTGCCAAAACGAGCCGTAGGCCAAACCTTTGAGCCGGCAGCGAGCGCTAAAGACAGTGATGGATCCGAGCGTTTTCCCAAAATGGTTCTGACGGAAAAAATTCTCTATGAATTTTTGCTGGCTGAAATTGCCGGTCAGCGTGGCCAGATGGCGGCCGCTTCCGAGCTGTATTTTGACTTGGCAAAAAATACGCGGGATCCTCGCATTGTGCGGCGTGCGGCGGAAGTGGCCTTATATGCAAGGCAGTATCCCACTGCGCTCGAAGCTTCACGCATGTGGGTAGCGATTGACCCGCAAGCCAAGGAAGCGCAACGGATGTTGGCGACCTTGCTGCTGGCCGGTGGCCGAATGGATGAGTTAACGGTCAGCTTGGCGCAGGATCTTGAAAACGCAGGCCCACGCACTGGAGATTTGCTGCTTCAGCAATATCGCATTTTCTTGAATTATCCCGATAAGGCGGCGGTCAAGCGCTTGTTCGATCAACTTGTCCAACCTTATGCGGCCTTGCCCGAGGCGCACCTGGTGCGTGCGCAAACAGCGCTTGCCGTGAATGACAGAGCTGGCGCCATGAGTGCAGTGAATCAAGCGCTGGCGTTACGTGCCAATTGGGAGCCTGCCGCGTTGTTAAAAGCCGGTTTGCTGGGGCCGGGTGCGCCGCAAATTGATTTTTTGAAACGTTTCCTCGCGGCCAATCCTTCAGCGCATGAGGTGCGCTTGGGTTATGCGCGCACTCTGGTGAATGAAAAGCGCTATGACGATGCCCGGAAAGAGTTTGAAACCCTGCTGCGGCTCAATCCCGAAAACCCCGATGTATTATTTGCCGTTGGCATACTCTCGTTGCAGTTGAACGACATTGCCGCAGCAGAAAAACATCTCAAGCGCTTCATGACACTGGGCAAGGGTGAGCAAGATGCGGCACGCTTTTACCTTGGTCAGATCGCAGAGCAGGCAGGGCGAAATGATGAGGCGCTGGAGTGGTATCGTGCGGTTGCAGAAGGCGAGCAGAAAGTTCCGGCGCACGTGCGCGCAGCGCAATTGTTGGTACAACAAAATAAGCTCGATGAGGCGCGCGAACAAATTGCGATTGCACGTGCCAGTGCGCCCACCGATACCCGCCTGATCACTGCTGAAGCGCAATTGCTGCGCGAAGGCGGACGCCATGCCGAAGGGTACGCCGTACTGAGTGCCGCGCTAGAAGCGCAACCCGATGATCCGGATTTACTTTACGAGACGGCGCTCGCGGCGGAAAAGCTGAATGACGTGATCACGATGGAGCGGCATTTACGGCATTTGATCAAACTAAAACCAGAGGATGCGCTGGCTTACAACGCGCTGGGCTATTCATTCGCCGACCGTCAAGTGCGCCTTGCTGAGGCGGTGCAGCTGATCGATAAAGCGCTTGAGCTCAAACCTGATGACCCTTTTATCCTGGATAGCAAAGGTTGGGCGTTGTTTCGCCAGGGGCGCACGAATGACGCTTTGACGGCGTTGCAAAAAGCCTATGCGCTCAAGCCCGATGCCGAAATTGCGGCACATATGGGCGAAGTGCTATGGGCGCTTGGACGGCATGACGAAGCCATCAAGCTCTGGCGTGATGCGACGCTGGCGCACCCGAAAAGTGAGGCGCTGGCAACAACGATCAAGCGATTTGTTCCTTGATGCAGTTGCGGCAGATTTTTCTTGTTGCCTGCCTTTTGCTTGGGCTAACGGCTTGTGCGCAATTTCCGGCTGCATCGGATACGGGGGTGTCTGCCAATGCGCCCCTACTGTTGTCAGGCCCGCCGTTGGATCGCTTTGTGGCTGAAGGTCGACTGTCCTTGCAACAAAATAAGCGTCAGGATCACGTCGGCTTTCGGTGGCAGCACACGGCAGCAGAAGACAGCGTGCTCTTCACCTCGCCGCTGGGCCAGGGTTTGGCTGAAATGCGGCGTGATGCGACGAGTGCGCGACTGATGCAACCGAATCAACCGATGATAGAAGCCAATAGTTTGCCGGAGCTCACGCAGCGTGTCTTCGGCGTTGCGCTGCCGCTGGATAGTTTGGTCGACTGGCTGCGTGGTGCGCGGCCTGAATTACAAGGCGAGGTTGATGGCTGGCATGTTTCAGTGATCGATACGACACTCCATCCTGCGGGGACTTCATCATCGCCGTCTCACCAGCGCCGACTTTTGCGCTCGTTGGTGATCACGCGTGAGGAGGTGACATTGCGCTTGATTGTGGATTCCTGGGAGCTTGCCGATGAATGAGGCGATCACGCATGCATCGCCCCATGACTGGTCGCGTGAGTGGTTTGCGCCGGCCAAGATCAACTTGTTTTTACACGTCACCGGGCGCCGTGCAGACGGTTACCATCTGCTGCAAACGGTGTTTCGTTTTCTGGATATCGGCGATTACATACGCTGTGCGCCTCGCCAGGATGGCCGCATTGTGCTGGCAACCCCGCTGCCGGGCGTTGCAGACGAGCATCATCTGGCTGTGCGCGCAGCCAGGGCTTTGCGCGCGGCATCCCCTGAGTCAGACGCGCTTGCTGCTCTGGGCGTCACCTTGCACGTCGATAAGCGCTTGCCGCTGGGGGGCGGGTTGGGTGGTGGCAGTTCGGATGCGGCAACGACGTTGATTGCCCTGAATCATTTATGGCGTACAGGGCTTGATCGCTCGCAGTTAAAACGCATCGCTCTGACGCTGGGCGCTGATGTGCCGATTTTTATTCATGGGCATACAGCATTTGCCGAAGGTGTGGGTGAGCGCTTCACCGATGTGATGCCTCTGCCTGCATGGTATCTCGTGCTGGTGCCGCCGGTTGCCGTGCCCACAGCGCAGATTTTTGCAGCGTCAGACCTGCGCCGCGATACCCCGATGATGGCGGCGAGTGCCTGGCATTCGGGCATGGGCCACAATGATTTGGAAGCCGTTGCCGTGGCGCTTTATCCGGAGGTGGCGCGGCATCTTGACTGGCTGCGCGCATGGGGGGACGCGCGCATGAGTGGATCGGGTGCGTGCTGTTTCGTCGCTTTTGATACGGCAGCGGCTGCGCAGGCGGCGCATGCTGCCTTGCCGCCATCGATGCAGGGCTTTGTTGCCCGAGGGATCGACCAACATCCGCTGGTTTTTATTTGACAGATGGCGAAAAAACTACGACAATGCGCGTCCTTTCAGCACCCGTCTGTTTCCTGTTTTGGCCTTTTGGTCGTGTGAATGGGTTAAATGGTTGGGTGTTTCACTAAGTTGGGGAGTCGCCAAGTTGGTTAAGGCACTGGATTTTGATTCCAGCATGCGAAGGTTCGAATCCTTCCTCCCCAGCCCCGATTCACCCCGGTTACCGTAGGCAGGCGATTTCCTGCCGCAGCCTTTGAGCAGATGGATATGTCCTACGACAGCCTGATGGTTTTTACCGGCAATGCCAACCCCAAGCTGGCAGCCGATGTGGTTAAACGCCTGCATATTTCGCTGGGTCGGGCCAATGTCGGACGTTTTTCCGACGGCGAAGTCAATGTCGAAATTCTCGAACATGTGCGTGGTCAGGATGTATTCATCCTGCAGTCGACGTGTCAGCCAACGAACGATAACCTGATGGAATTGATGGTTATGGTCGATGCATTAAAACGCGCTTCAGCGGGCCGTATCACGGCGGCGATTCCTTATTTTGGTTATGCCCGGCAAGATCGAAGGACACGCTCGGCGCGCGTTGCCATCACAGCCAAAGTGGTTGCCAACATGTTGCAGGCCGTCGGTGTGCAGCGCTTGTTAACAGTTGATTTGCATGCCGACCAGATTCAGGGCTTTTTCGATATTCCGGTGGATAACATCTATGCCGCACCTATTTTGCTGGGTGACATCTGGAAGCAGCAGCATGACAATCTGCTTGTTGTCTCCCCTGATGTGGGCGGTGTAGTACGCGCTCGTGCTTTGGCCAAACGCCTGGATTCAGATCTGGCCATTATCGACAAGCGGCGCCCCAAAGCCAATGTGTCAGAAGTCATGAACATCATCGGCGATGTGGCAGGCCGCACCTGCGTGATTATGGATGATATGGTCGATACGGCCGGAACCTTGTGCAAGGCTGCCCAGGCTCTAAAAGAGCAAGGTGCAGTGAAAGTGCTTGCTTACTGCACCCATGCGGTGCTGTCCGGCAGCGCAGTGGCGCGCATTGCGCAATCCGAAATGGATGAGCTGGTGGTAACTGACACGATACCTTTGTCACCGGAAGCTGCTGCCTGCGCGCGTATTCGCCAGATTTCGATTGCCGAGCTGATGGCCGAGACCATGTTGCGCATCAGCAATGAGTCCTCGGTCTCATCCTTGTTCATGGATTGATTTTTTAACCCCTCGCCTGGTCGCGGGCGGGGATATTGTCGTGCAACATAACCTGTGAAGTAAGGGAGTAATCATGCAACTTGAATTTAACGCAAACAAACGTGATGGCCAGGGCACCGGAGCGAGCCGCCGCCTGCGTCGCACGGGTCGTGTTCCTGCCATCATTTATGGCAACACGGAAAAACCGCAATCCATCGATATCGACCACAACGAGCTGTTTCAGCTGTTGCGCAAAGAGGCGTTTTACTCCTCCGTGCTGGTTGCCAATATTGAAGGCGTCAAAGAAACATGCCTGCTACGTGACGTACAACGTCATCCCTATCGTCAGGTTATTTTGCATGCTGACTTTCAGCGTGTGGATGCTACGCACAAACTGCACCAGAAGGTGCCGCTGCACTTCATCAATGCTGACATCGCCCCCGGCGTCAAGCTCGGCGGCGGTATCGTGCAGCACGTGATGGCGGATATCGAATTGCGCTGCCTGGCCAGTGATCTGCCTGCCTTTATCGAAGTCGATCTGAAGGACCTGACGGCCGGCCACTCTATCCACGTCTCCCACCTGGTTCTGCCAAAGGGTGTCGAAGTCGTCCTGCACAAGGGCGAGGATCCTGTGGTCGCCACCATCCTGGCTGTCCGTGGCAAGGATGAGGATGAGGCACCCGCAGCTGAAGCGACCCCGGCTCCAGCACCCGCAGCGACGCCTGCCAAGAAGTAATGTGACGCAGCAATCGCAGTTGCGCTTGCTCGTCGGCCTCGGTAATCCCGGTGCCGATTACGCCAAAACCCGGCACAATGCCGGGTTTTGGTTTTGTGAGCGTTTGGCGCACGAGCTGGGCGTTACATTAGGTCATGAATCGCGCTTCCATGGGGTAGCCGGACAGTCACGCGCGGCGAATCTTTGGCTATTGTTGCCGCAGACCTTCATGAACCGCTCCGGGCAGCCCGTGCGTGCGCTGACGCAGTTCTACCGCATTCAGCCGGAAGAAATGCTGGTGGTGCACGACGAACTCGATTTGCCACCCGGCCAGATGCGCTTGAAGTTCGGTGGTGGCCTGGGTGGGCACAACGGACTGAAAGACATTACCGCGCATCTGGGGACGCAGGATTACTGGCGGCTACGCATCGGCATCGGCCATCCCGGCGACAAGAACGAAGTCGCCAACTATGTGCTAAAACCGCCGCGCAAGGAAGAGCAGACCGGAATCGATGCAGCGCTGGACACCGCACTGCTCGCCTGGCCATTACTGATGCGCGGCGATTATGCCGCTGCCATGCAGCGCATCAACTCGAAAACCGAAACACCGAAGAAAGAAAATCCATGAGCCTCAAATGCGGTATCGTCGGCTTGCCCAACGTCGGCAAGTCCACCCTGTTCAACGCCCTGACCAAGTCGGGTATCGCAGCGGAGAACTACCCGTTTTGCACTATCGAGCCGAATGTTGGTATCGTCGAAGTGCCTGACCCGCGTCTTGCCGCCCTGTCAGCGATCGTCAAACCGCAGAAGATCCAGCCGGCGATTGTCGAATTCGTCGATATCGCCGGGTTGGTCGCCGGTGCCAGCAAGGGTGAAGGGCTGGGTAACCAGTTTCTGGCCAATATCCGCGAGACGGATGCCATTGTGCACGTCGTGCGCTGCTTTTCCGATGAAAACGTGGTGCACGTTGCAGGTAAGGTAGACCCCCTGTCCGACATCGGTGTCATTGATACCGAACTGGCGCTGGCTGATATGAGTGTGGTTGACAAGGTATTGGCGCGTAACAAAAAGTTGGCCAATTCCGGCGACAAGGACGCCAAGTTGCTGTGCGTCTTACTCGAAAAATGTCTGGCCCAGCTTGACCAGGCCAAGGCTGTGCGAGGGCTCGATCTGTCGGCCGAAGAGGTCGCTTTGCTCAAGCCCTTGTGTCTCATCACCGCCAAGCCGGTGCTGTATGTGGCCAACGTGAAAGAAGGTGGCTTCGAGAACAATCCCTATCTGGATGCCGTGCGCGCTCATGCTGCTAGCGAAAAAGCCGAAGTGGTGGCCATTTGCGCTGCTATTGAAGCTGAAATTGCCGAGCTGGAAGACGAAGAAAAGCAGATGTTCCTTGCCGACCTAGGTCTGGATGAGCCCGGCTTGAACCGGCTGATTCGCGCCGCCTATCACTTGCTTGGGTTGCAAACGTATTTCACCGCCGGGGTCAAGGAAGTCCGCG